>NZ_RJPX01000030.1:0-24470 GCF_003944325.1 Streptococcus mitis
CATATTTCCGATAAAACAAATAAACAACTCTTAGAACAGAATCTATTAGATTTAATTAGTAAAAAAATAAATAATAAAATACCAGTAATAATATTTGATCCCTCTGATTTCCAAAAAGTTAGATCTGAGCGAAAGGAATTTTACAAGACTTTATGGGAGAAGGAAAAGATTTCATTAAATGCTTTAACTTTATTAGCTATTTTATCCATTTTTGAAGATAAACAAATTGATAGTTATGAAAATATTTATGATAAACTAAACACTCATGGTTCCAAAAATACTATAATAAAATTATTAAATTATATAGATTCTAATATTTTCAGCAATATCAAAATTTACTTACATGAACCAGATAATTTGTACATTACCTCTAATATTAATTCTTTCAGATCTATAATAAGTGCCTACAAGGAGCAAGATAATCAAGAAATCCCGTTTAATATTTTCAACCCTAACATTTTATGGGAAGAACTAACAAATGTTCAAAGTGAGATTTCTAGAGAACATTATAAAGAAATACTTAACACTTTAGATAAAGATAAAGGTTTTATCACCGAACAACTGAATAAACCTTCCTTTTCTTTACAAACCTTTGATAAACTAATAAAAAACTACAAAGATTCATTTACAAATAAAATTAATATCGAAACCCTAGAAAGTGATGCGATGAAATCTCTGGTTCAAATTCCAAAAAAGACACTTAAGAAAAAATCCGATAATAGAAACCATAAAAAGAATGCACTAATAAAATACATTAATCAACATTCTAAAATTAACGATATTGATGAGAGAGTTATCAACCAATATCGAGTAAGTGACTTACTGAGTATAAAAAACTCAATAAACAACATTGAATTATATATAAAAATTCTGAATAAGAAGAAACTTTCTGTTAGTAAAAAAAGTAAAAATAAAATTGAGAAGTTAATAACAGAATTAGAAACTAAAAATGAACTACCTTCAAACATGTAAGTAATTATTAAGTCAACAAATCATATAAAGTATATACAGAAAACCTTAACTCTTTCAATTCAAATCAGTTATCCTTAACTATTTTTGACATAAGAATCCCTCTTATTCAGACAACAAACTAATCCCTAGACTTTTCTCAATAGATCACAAATCCTTTTGGAGAGATGACAAGCTGATTTTCTAATTCTTGGCAATTGCTTGCTAGTGCTACTGCTTCTTTTTGTAAATGATAATCTTCTTTTGATTGGTTGAAAATGGCTTTGAGGATTCGGCCATCATATTTCCATTCCAAGGCTACTATATCAGCTTTGATTTCTTTTAGGCTATACTTGCCATACTGAATGATTGATGATGCTTGTTTTCTAATATTAATAAGCTTCTTTATGAAATTCAGCATATCATTGTCACTTGATACGCGTTCCCAAGGCATACAACGTCGACAATCTGGGTCTGGTCCTCCGGTTAAAGCTAACTCGGTTCCGTAATAGATGCAGGGTGTTCCTTTTTGTAAAAAGAGAAAGGCTAGAGCTGATTTGACCAGTTGAACATCCTCATTGGCCGTCCACAAGATTCGCTCTGTATCATGCGAATCCAAGAGATTAAACATAACTTCTGAAATCTGCTGCTTGTAATACATAGATTGGCCATTGATTTCATCGATGAACTGGTCCGTCTTCTTAATACCACGTAAGAAATAGTCCTTGATGCTATCAGATAAAGGATAATTCATGACCGCATGGAACTCATCTCCATTTAGCCAAGGCTGAGACGTATGCCAGACTTCTCCTAAAATATAAAGATCGGGCTTTTTAGCTAAAACAGCCTTGCGAAAATCCTTCCAGAACTGATGGTCAATCTCATTAGCAACATCCAAACGCCAAGCATCAATATCAAACTCTTCAATCCAATAAGTCGCAACCTTTAAAAGATAGCCCTTAACCTCTGGATTGGCTGTATTTAGCTTAGGCATATAGTCCTCGAAACCAAAAGCATGATAGGGTAAATCTCTCTTATTGGCTAGCTTTTCAGTTGTCACTGGGAATTGTTGAATATGGAACCAATCTTTGTAAACGGACTCCTCACCGTTTTCGACAACATCTTGCCATTGAGGCGATTGCGAACCAATATGGTTAAATACAGCATCCAGCATGATTTTCATGCCACGCTGATGCGCTTGCTCGACCAGCTCCCGAAAGGTCTCCTTGTCTCCAAAATGACGGTCAATTTCAAAGTAATCCGTCGTATTGTACTTGTGATTGCTCGTAGATTCAAAGATAGGACAAAGATAAAGTCCAGTAATTCCCAAGTCTTGCAAGTAATCCAGATGGTCAATAATCCCCTGTAAATCACCACCAAAGAAATCATCACTCTGAGGTGTGATAGATGAATCCCAGTCTAAAGTCCCTTCTGGGTTTAATAGAGTATTTCCATTGGCAAATCTCTCAGGAAATATCTGATACCATACCGTATCTGAAACCCAGTCTGGCACTTGACATGCATCAATTTCATGAAGATAAGGCAACTTAAATCCGTTTCCAATGGCATGAAGATTTTCTAGAGAATTTTCCACACACCCTTTATCGCCATACAAAATGCTTTGGCCTTCTGTATCCGTGAGTTCAAAGAGATACTGGATACGTGCAAAGTCAACTGACACTTCAACTTGCCAATAATCAAATAAGGCATCAGAAGTTATCTTGGACATTTCTTTTGTATCCTGATAAAACTCCTCCATAAAGATAAAAGGATCACCATAATGCAAGTTGATGCTTTCAATGTCCCCTTTCTTAGTTCGAATCCGAATATGAAGTTTCTTGTCCTTATAAAGATAAGCATACTCCGACTCAGGCCTATGGTAAATAGCACTTGATTCCATCAATTTGTCTCCTGATTTACTTGGTTGCATTTGCGACGCAAACGTTTTCATAATTGTGATTTTAGTATACTACTTTCGTATTTTATTTTCAAGGCTTGTCCGTAGATTCTAGTGATTTGGTTCTATAAATAAAAAAGCAGCCAGTCTTACAACTTGCTACTTTTCAAATGATGATTTACAAATGTCTTTCCAGCCACTCAATTTTTTTAAAATCCTTATTGTTATTTTGCTCATTTCGATAAGAATCTTGGGAAGAAGCCTTGTAAATACTTAAATACTGTTCTAAACTTGGAACGCGAAAAGTGATGTTTTCGAGATGAATCAGCTCTATATCCGATTCCGAAACTCCTGCAAAATCAGGTAAAGAATCGATACTTCCGAATTCAACACTCAGCCCATCTTTTTTGAATTCATGCTCATGAATATCTATTAAGGCATAGCCTAAGTGTTTCATCACTTTCATTATCTTGTCCCAGTCATAAATTCTGAGATGATCAGGTGCTTCCCAACCTCTAGGATCTCCAGGAACATGAATGTCAATGTCAGACGGCTGCCATTCTTCATTTGAACGGTATTCAAACCCCAAAGACCCCATGAGCGTCGGAGTGATTCCGACTTGGTTTAAATGAGAACAAATTGTTCGAAATTCATCAAATAGAGAATTCATTCCTCCTCCAATTGTTGATATGAAACTCGATTTCGCAGTGAAAAATAAACTAATTTTTAATTTCTACTCTTTCGGTTTTGAAAATACTTCTACTCGTTGAGCTAGGACTTTAATTTCTACAGGTAGGTTATCTGATTTATCGCCGTCAACATCTGACTCCAATTCACTATCTGAAGAGATCTTAATATTACGTGCTCTGATATACTCAATATTATCATTGCTGACAACATCTCCTTTTAGTAAATCAGGAATGACGGATAATTTAGAGAATATAGAGGCATCTTTTAGAATCAAAATATTGGCATAGCCATCTTTGTCTTCTTCAAAGATTTTCTTATCAGCGAAGTAATTTGTCAAGAGAACCAAAACATGGCTAGCTTCACCAACATAATTTCCATTTTCTGTCTCAACCTTAATGTTAAAGACCTGATCCGTCATAACAGACTTCATGGTATTAACAGCATAGGCCAAAATACCAAATTTCGTCTTGTCCTCAATTTCAACATTGTGAATCGCTTCTGGAACAGAACCTATACTAAAGATGTAACCAAAATAATTGTCGTTTGATTTACCTATATCAATCTTGTTGCTTAAATCAAAATTGAGTTCATCAATCGCGCCATCGATGTCTTGATTGATTTCCAAAAGTTTTGTAATAAGGTTACCCGTACCACCAGGGATAATACCTAACTTAGGAATGTAGTCTCTCTCAGCGATACCTGAAATGACTTCATTGACAGTACCGTCTCCACCAAAAACAACTACTGCATCGTACTGTTCACGAGAAGCTTCTTCAGCAAAATGTGTTGCATCCAGTGCTTTTTCTGTAATTTTGGTTTCAACATATTCAAAGTATTCTTTTGCTTTATTCTCCAGTTTTTCTTTATAATCCAAAGCCTTCTCCCCACCAGAGGTAGGGTTGATAATTAACATTGCCTTTTTCATTGATTTTCACCTCGAAATCCGTTAGAAATGGTTATATTTCATCATACGCATCTAACTATCCCCTCATTATACAATGAAAATACAGAAAAGAGAAATATGACGTACTGGAGATTAATACGCTTTTATTCTATTTTCCCATCGTATAACTACATCCTTTAAGTGTTCATCCAAGTAAGAATAGGCCTTTTCCTTTATCCAATAAGGAATACCATAAGCTGCCTCTGCCACCAAGTGAGAAGGCGTTTCTACTTACCATACTCTTTTATTTTATCAGCATATTCGGTCAAAAGATTTTTTGAATAAATTTTTTCATTACTTGAATTTCTAACTTCTTTCCAAAGAATAGAAGCGACTTTTAACTTGTTTGAGTAGTTAAGACTATTTTCATCTGCACAGAAATTCTTTAGAAATTGGTTCCATTGACAAACCGAATGATCATACTTGGCATAATCTGAATTTCCATAATAAACTTTTAGCATATCTTGGATTGTAAAACTCAAATCATTTTCTCTTTTTACTTTTCGCCAAGCAGTCGCCATATCAGCAGTAAATTTAAAGGGTGAAACATCTGTTAAAGTTGAGAAATATTCTCTAAAGTGTGTATTAAAGGAAAATCCACATTCAAGTAAGGGCGTATTTAAGGTAACGACTTCTACTAGTTTCTTTTTCCTTTTTATTGATGATTTTTTAATCAAATTACCCTTAAAGTACTGCTCAATAATATGATTGAGTTCTTGTTTAGTACCCTTATATTCAAGACCTAATGACTTGCATATCTGTGAAAGTTCATCACGATACCAATAATATTTATTAAACTCATCGAATGATACGATTTTATCAAACTCAGGTCTGCTTTCTATCAATATAACACCTCCTTAAAATCAATTTAGGTTGTCATATCAAAATAATGGAGTTTTAGTTTCATTGTTTTGACGTTTAACTTCGTTTCACTAACAAACTTACACATTCAACGGTTCGGACTTACCGTATCATCCGTGAAAAAACAATCCTCAAGAAATAAAGGAAAATCCTTTGTTTTGATATTGTTCCATTCGTAAACAGAGTCTACAATGTCTCCAACTATTGCACCTAGCATCCGTTTCCTCCTTGTGACACATCAGATTCATTACACATTCCCAATGGTTCACTCTTTAAAAATGGCTCAACTAAATCAATCCACTCCTGATGTAGGTAAGATGATAAATAACCGTGATTATACCCCTTTGCTTCATACAAAATTGTATTTGAATGTACCTGATGAAATAATTTTGCTGATTCTTTCACACAGTTCAATTCTTTTTCACCATAGATATACAGAACATGAGCCTTGCTAGCAGAAATCATATCTTTCAGCTTGTAATGCCCCATATAGTTTTTGTAAATGGTCACCAATGTTTTGACAGGCGTCCTTGGCAGATCCTCCAAATAATAAGCTTTTATTTCCTCTGGATAAGCCAGTTTAGGATAGAGTTTATTCATCATGCTTAACTGAAGTTTGCAAGAGAATTTATTGAACATCAGTTTACCAAATAGAGACACTAGAAAGATGCTGATTTTAGCTAACCTTGGTTGAGGAATACAGAGGCTTCCGTCTATAATGGCCTTCTCAGCAATTTCACTATCTAAAGATAAAAGCTCCATGGCAATTTGACCACCAAGTGAAACACCACCGATTGCAAACAATTTCCCACCACAGTTTGCTTTGATATAGTCTAGAATCTCCAAAGCCGAATCTTCAGTAGAAACATAATCAAGTTGATATTCCTCGCCGTGGCCATTCAAAGTGGGTAGAATAATACGGTATTTTTCTGACAAGATACGTGCTTGACGAAGATAATTCCAGCAAGAACTGCCACCACCATGTATCAGTAAAATAGGAGGCAAATTCTTATTACCAAATTCATGGAATTTCATGTTTAAACTCCTTACTGTAGGACTTTCACTAGCTACATCCTTGTTTAATCAGCTTGTACAAGCAGTGATACTGCCTCAACATGTGATAATATTTTTCTTTTATACTAATAAACAAAAGACAATGAAAATCATTTTAAAATGATACTGTGGAACGGAAAGATTATCACTACTTCCAAAAGAAACGACATTCATCACTCCACTTTAAATTATAATAGATAATTCTCTAACATAGATCATCTAATTAGCAAATCGTTACTTTCAATAATGGATATGCTGATTTAAATTTTAAAATGTTGTTTCCTTACTAATTCTATTACTAGCCAATATAGTATAAATAAAATAACCAATAAAAATGACAATAAAAATAACATTAATTTTTAACACAAAATAGAGATTTAACAAATTTGCGAACGCATGAAATAATAGACAGTACCCCACAGATTTCGTTTGACGGTAAAGAAGACCTAAAACAAAACTTAAAAATAATGTATATATAAAAAATAAAATAAAAGGAAATCCTTGATGGCTTTCTCCAACTATAAACCATAAAGGCAGATGCCAAATCCCCCAAATTGATCCTACAATCAAATTAGATTGCCAATAAGTATATTTTTTATCAAGTAACGGTTGTAATATACCTCTCCATCCTAATTCTTCATGTCCACCACCAAAAAAAATTAATTGTATAAAGAATAGCGGCATCAGATAAATTGATACTCCGTTTAATTCTAAGGAAGATACAGAGAATAGTATCAAAATTGCTAACAAATGAATAATGAAGTAAATACTACTATTTTTTCTTTTATTAAATACAAAATGTTTAAATTTTATATTATTCCTTTTCAAATAAAAGCCACTTGCAATAGCTGGACCAAGTGCACCTACTATATGTAATATTCTCCCTATAAATGTTTCTAATCCAAAAATATGAGATTGAGTAAATATGGCAAGAAGCCCCCAAGCTATATAAGTAATTCCAAATGTAAAATAAAGATAATTTTTTAAATTCTTTTTGTCAATTTCTGTCATTTTATCTTCCTGATCTTGATTATTCTACGTATAATATTTTTTTACTGCTTCTTAGTTGCTCTCGATTATAACTACCTATATTCTATCATAAAAACACAAAAAAAGCCTTAAAATCAAGGCTTTTCATTATTCATTTCGTCAATACTTTAGTTTCGTAGATTCAGATTCGCATGATTAAAACTAGTCAATTTTCTCTGTGATGTTTCCAAGTTTATCCAATACAAGACAGGAATGATCATTTAGTGGAATTATGGGAACATTAACGAGTTCTTCAGCTCTATCCTTATTAGCTTTATCATTCCAGGAATCATAATGAACACTAATTAAAAACTGACTAAAGACTCCTAATCCATTTTTTATCTTTATCTGATAATCTGAATTATCATTAGGTGAAACATAGACTTTTTCTCCTAATAATAGGGCTCCTGCAGAAAATCCCATAACTTTCGCCCCTTTATTCAGCATACGATCGATATAATTTTTGAACTGCTGATTGACGTAAGTAGCTAAATACTTTTCCGTATTTCCACCACCAATAATAACTAGATCAGCATCTAGATAGCTATCAAAATTAATCTGCTCAGTATCCAAGAGTAAGTAATCAGTTTTTAGGTTAGAAAAATGGCTTCGGAAAACTTCCGTGTACTTTTTCATGTACGGTTCCCAATTTTCTCGATAAACTGTAAAAATGACAATTCTTTCGATCTTCCTTGATGACACAATTTTGTTAACAATCGTATGGTTCTTTATCGACGGATTTCCACCCATCAAAAAAATTTGTTCGTCTAACTTTCACACTTTCTAAAGATACATAAAGTTTAAACAAGTTTATTCACGTTTTGAAATTATAATTTTTTCTTAAAACACATCATTAAACATATCATTTTATTATAAACTGACTAAGATCGCACCAGCAATACTACATACTAGACGATTCGGACTTGCCGTATCATTTCGTCGTTTTCCCTCCTCATTCTACGAGTCCTACCGTATGGGAGATCATTTACTTCTACTTCTCTGATGCCTCAGCTTGTACAAGTAGTGATACCGCCTCAACATGTGGTGCTAGTCAACATCTATATTATAAAACGAAAGTAATAGAGTGTTTTATAGAATTATACTATAAAACGAAAGAGAATTACATACTCAACTCAACCAATTTATAAAATTCACCTTTCCTATCCATCAAGTTATCAAAAGAACCATCTTCAACAATAACTCCATTTTTCATAAAAAGAATTCTATTGTATTTCTTCAACATGCTCTTATTTAACTTATGCGTAACAACAAGAACCGTCAAATCTTGAATTTCTAAAATTGAATTTTCAATTTCAGTAGTAACTTTATTATCTAAAGACGAGGTAGCCTCATCTAATAATAAGATTGGTGTTTTTCGAATTAAAGCACGCGCAATACTAAGTCTCTGTCTTTCTCCCCCAGATAGATTTGATCCATTCTCGCCACATAAAGTTTGTAGACCTAATTCATTTTCTAAAATATAACTTTCTAAGCCAGACTGCTGTACAGCTTTTTTTATATCATCTTCATTAAAGGATTGACTAAGGGTAATATTTGCTTTTAAAGTATCATCAAAGATATAAACATCTTGCTGAACAATAGTCATTAAGTTATAAAGGCTCTCTGCTGAAATAGCTTGCAAATCTTGATTATCAATTGAGATATACCCACTTGTTACATCATAGAAACGCAGTAATAGATTGAGTAAAGTTGATTTTCCACTACCTGACATACCTACTATTGCAATTTTTTCCCCCTTTTTGATATGCAAAGATAAATGATTAAAAATCTTTTCCTCAGCATTAGGGTAGGAAAAATCTACATTTGAAAAAGAAATGACATCATCAAAATATTCTTTCGTTTTACCAGTTTGAAGTTCGATTACATCTTTTACCTCAAATGAATTCAGTGTAGCCTGACCTTCGCGGAATTTACTCATTCCCATACCAATTTCATTTAGTGGCATTACTACAAAATTGACTAGTTGAACAATAGCTGTAACACTCCCAATTGTGGTATGCCCACCGAAGACCAGATACATTCCTCCACCAAAGGCTACTAAAAAAACAATCATCCCTGAAAGTTGAGAAATAACATTAGATAAAACATCAAATTTCCCTTTGATGAAATATATCTCATCCAATTTTTCACTTTCGTTTTTGTAATCTTGACGGATAGCCTCTTTCACATTAAAACTTTTTATAACTAGAAACCCTGCTAAAATATCTTTAACCTTAGCTAAATATTTCTGATCGGCTATCATAGAACTATTTTGTAGAGAGGCTGATTTTTGTCCAATAAATCCTGAAATCATCATAGGAATAATGCTAGCAATGATAACTAATAAGGTCAAAAACCAATTGCCTATAAACATGGCTACTAGTGAGAAAATCATTAAGGAAATATTTTTTGAAATATTAAAATACTGGTGCAAATAATCCTGCTCAATTTTCTTCATGTTCTCAGTTAATATTGAAATAAATTTCCCTGATTTTTCCTTAGAAAATTCTCTATAATCCCTATCTAAAATAGATTTAAACACCTTATTTTTGTATCTTGACATAATCTGCCTAACAAGTTTATTTCTTAATCGAAGGGATATAAAATTAAGACTGGCATAGATAAATATTACGATAGCACCTATTAGTATCGCTTGGGTTAGATCTTCCCTATTTTGGGACATTCCACTATCAATTATAATTTTAATAGAATAAGCAAAAGCAATATTAGTTAAAGGAACTAATATATTAAAAATCATGAAAGTATAAAAAGACTTCTTATGGTACTTTGTCAATTGTTTCATTCCTAATCTACCTCGTAATTCTTACATTTCATTTAGAAAATGTGACATAAAATATTCTTCTAAGTCAATATTCTCTCTCCTAATCTCTTTCATAGAGACCTGTTCTACAATTTCTCCATTTTTGATAACACCAATTTTATCTGCTATCTGTGAAATTTCCGATAATATATGACTCGATATTAGTATTGTAATTCCATGCTCCTTAGAAAGAGACAACAAAAGATTTCGAATTTCTTGAATTCCTATTGGATCTAAACCATTGATTGGCTCATCTAAAATTAACAATTTAGGTTTTGTTAGAAAGGCACGAGCTAAACCAAGCCTTTGCCTCATTCCTAACGAAAAATCTTTTACTTTTTTAGTCGTATTCTTTAATCCGACCATTCTTAAGGCTCTTATTATATCTGATTCAATAATATTTTTCCCCATATACTGAGCGTGAATTTCTAAAATTTCTTTTGCAGTGCAATTATCATAAAAAATTGGTGTTTCAATAACACTTCCAACCTGACTTAGAATCTCCTCTCTGTGATCTTGTAAATTTTTTCCAAAGATTTCAATACTACCAGATGTAACAGTTGATAAGGATAACATGCATTTCATTAAAGTTGTTTTCCCTGCGCCATTTGGTCCTAAAAATCCATAGATTTCTCCTTCAGCAATTTGAAGGTTGATACCACTTAAAATTTCTTCCTTATCAATTGTTTTAAAAACTTCTTTTACTTCAACAATATTTCTCATTTCTATCTTTCTTTCTATATCTAGCTTTAAATGCAAGGATTTTTCTTCAGGAGCATAAATACCAACTTATACAGTCTCTTCGTTTAAATAAATCATCACAAAATTAGCACTTCCCTTCCATTAAATTTAGCTATACTACTTGATATTAATATCTTTTCTTGAAATAGTATAAATTGAAAATGAAACAATCATTAAACTTATGAAACTAGCAAATATTAAGAAGAATAAGTTATCAACAAAATTATTAGTTAAACTGCCTGGACTTACATTCGAAAGTAACGCTGCTAAACCAAGTCCTGAAAGCATTGTTATTGCTATTGAATGCCTAATCATACCTAAAACAAAAGGTAGTATTCCGATTAATACTGTTCCAACCGTAATTCCAGCTAAGTTAATCATTTGATTAGCTACTGGGATATAATTTGATTCAGTTAAAACTGCTACTAATTTAATTAATAATTGAATAACTAAATGTGCAGTAAAATGAGCAATAAATGATATCAGAATTACTGTAAGCACTTTTCCCCATAATAACTTTATTTTAGAAACAGGGTAGGAAAACAACTGAAAAATTGTTCTTCGTTTAAATTCATCAATAATAATCGTAGATAATAAATAAGATTCAAAAATCAAAAATGCTGCTTTGGTAAATAAAGATGAAAACAATGAAGCTACAATCGCCCAACCTTCCCATTTACCAGTAACTCTAATAACATTAGAATCCTGTCCAGTGAATTCTCCTAGTTTATTGTCAGTACCTAATCCCATAATAATGATTGCTGTAATACCTAACACTATGAATATAGTACACAACCAGGCTAAAAATAATTTAGATTTTGAAACTTTATTTAATTCAATTTTAATAAGCGACAACATAGATTTTTCCTCCAAAAAATTTTGTTAATATTAATTACACTATTCTCAAAGCACCTTACATACTTCTGGTATGTTGAAATTCAAAAAAACAAACATACTGAAGGTATGTATAATGGAATTTTTAATACCATATCTAGAGTATGGTATTTTTTAAAATATCAATACTTAAAATTTATTTGGCACCTTTTAAGTGATCAAATAATTGGAAAATTACTTCCATCATTTCATCAGTAATCAACTGCACTCCCAAACCTTCAAAAGTTAGTTTAATGAACTTCATTTTACTCTTTAATTCTTCTACTGAAAAAACAGAAATTTGGAATCCAATCCAAATATTCAAAGTCAACACAATCAAATCAGCTAGCTCTTCAGGATATTCTGTTTTAATTGATTTATCTTTAACACCTTCGAAAACTTTTTCTCTAATTCCTGGTAAAAAATCAGAAAATAAACTTAAATACTGCTCTCCTAACAAACGTGGACTTCTTAGCATAATTGAGACAGAGTATACTAATCTTTGTTGTTCTAAATTAGAGAACGCATCCATCAAAGAATTTTGTATTTTTTCTAATGCAGTATCTCCTCTCCAATTGTAATTTAAAATTTCTTGATTATTTTCGCTAATGATTGATTGCAATATTTCATCTTTAGACGCGAAATGATGATAAATAACACCTTTCGTCAATCCACCTAACCCATCGATTATATCTTGTATTGAGGTATTATCAAATCCTTTTTCTAAAAATAAATCTTTCGAAACTTCTAATATTTTCCTTCTTGTTTCTTCCGGATTTCTATTCCTTGCCATTATATTCCTCTTCTATCATACTATCGGTATGTATTTCTATTATAATGTACTCAACTCATAATGTCAAGTTTCTTGTTATTTACTATAATTTTACGCCATTCATTTTCCCTCCTGAAAATAAAAAAAGGAGAACAATATACAATTGTTCTCTCTTTAGATAAATATTTATTGTTGTATTCATTTTTCCGATGCGCAAACGACATCTACAAAGACATATACATCTATGTTCCTTTTCAGGACTTTTTTGACGTCAAAATTGCCTTTATCTACAAATACAAAATGCTTGTAAAATAGCTTAAAATCAAGGATTTTCACCTTCTTGTTCGTTGTAGCAACACTACACACTCCACGTGATGCGTCTGAGGAAAAAGATCCACCGGCTGGACTTTCTTCAATTCATATCCCAATTCTTGGTAGAGTTTGATATCACGCGCCATAGTAGCGACATTGCAGGAGATATAGGCGATGCGATCAGCTCCTGTTTGAGTACTAGCTTTGATAAAACTCTCAGTGAGTCCTTTTCTTGGTGGATCCACTAGGATAAGACTTGGTTGAATCCCATCTTTAAGCCAATTCTTCATAGCATTTTCAGCTGTATCACAGACATAGTGGGCATTTGAAATATTGTTCAGTTGAGCATTCTTCTTACTATTCTCAACCGCTTCTGGAATTACTTCAACACCATAAACTTCTTTGACATGTTTCGCAACAGAGAGGCCAATCGTCCCGATACCAGAATAGGCATCAATGACCACATCATCTTCTTTTAATTCAGCAAAGTCAATGGCTGTTTGATAAAGTTTTTCAGCCATTTCAGTATTGACCTGATAAAAGGCTGGTCCAGCGATTTGGTAGTCATTTCCCAACATCTGGTCAGTAATAAAGTCTTGTCCATAAAGTGTGCGCCATTCCTTACCAAAAATTGCATTGGTGTTCTGATCATTGATATTTTGCATAACCGACACAATCTCTGGGAACTGCTTGGTTAATTGTTCAATCACTTGCTCCACACGAAAAACTTTGGGACGAGTTGTCACCAAAATGACCATGATTTGCCCTGAATAGTGCCCACGACGCACCACAAGATTTCGAATCAAGCCAGCTTGTTCCTTTTCATCATAAGGTTTTAAATCATAACGACGGAGCAAGTCGCGTAGGGCTACTACTACCTCGTCAATTACAGGATCCTGGATAAAGAAATCTTCCAGTGGCATGAGGTCGTGGGAATTCTTACGGAAAAATCCAGTTTCTAAGACACCATTAACACGACGAACAGGCACCTGTGCCTTGTTGCGGTACTTGACTGGATTTTCCATGCCAAGTGTTTCAGCAACCTCTACATCAGCAATCCCAGCAATCTTGTATAGACTGTCCTTGACTTGCTTGGTTTTAAACTTGAGCTGTTCTGGATAGGCAAGATGTCCTAAATCAGTGATTCCTGAACGCAGGTAAGCCAAATCTACGTCTTGATTACGGTGTGGTGACTGGACAAGGTATTCTTCAACTTTCCCAAAGCCAATCTTTTTATTGACCTTGAGAACTCGCATGAGGATTTTTTCACTTGGTAAAGCATTCTCGACAAAGAATACCAAACCATCTACCTTGGCAACTCCTGCACCTTCATGGGTCAAGTCAACAATTTCAACTTCTACAATATCATTTTTCTTTAACATTCTCTTCTCTTTCTATTGGCCGATAAAAAAGACGGCAACGTTACGGTTACCATCTATTATACCATGAAATTTCTTAAGAACCAAAACTCTTGAAGAAGTTGACAAGGGCTTGCCAGAGGGCGCTTAGGAAATTACTACCGTCCTCTAACGCCTTATCAGCATCAAAGTTAAGGTTGATATTTTTAAAACTGTCGCCAGCTTGTGAAACAATACTTTGTTTAAGGTCATTTAGGGTTTTAGTGAAATCGGCATTGCTGAGGATATCACTCTTTGAGAGATTCAAAGCAAAATTGATGATGATATTGATCTGGTTTCCTGTTATGACCTGATCAAGTTTGTAATTTTTCAAGGTATCTTCAACAATTTTACGGACATCTTCCTCTGTCAGATTTCCCTTACTTTCTTTAGCTTTGGCGAGTCCTGACTTGATATCAGCTAGGGCAACATTTAATTTATTAGCATCATAGCCTGACTTGTCCTTGTTTTCAGCATTGATATCGGACAAAGCCTTTAGCTCTTCTTGAGCCAAGTCTTTATTGGCTTGTGGTACCTTGGCTCCATTAGCTTCAAGTGAATAGTAAATTCCGGCTAAGGCACTCTCACCTGTAACTGGAATAGGTGCTGCTACAGTAATTTTGGCGTGTTCCACACCCAAAGTTACGGCCGCATTGCGGTACATATCCTGCGTCACCTTAGTAATGTTTTCTGGTGTTTCAATCTTTACCTCAAGTGGTGATTTGTCACCTAGCTTTTGAATCTTGGCTGATGAATACAATTGTAAGCTAGAGTCATTGGCAACATTCATAATCTTAGAATAGACATCAGGTGTCATGGTCTTGAGTTCTTTGGTGTCTGTTGAGGCATTGTAGCCTAGTTTTTTTAGAGTTTGATTTTTTTGGTCTTCAGACAATGATGAACCTAGGACATATTCAGGTTGGACATAGGTTTCATCGATGACTTTTTGAACATCTGTTGCTGCATGGACGCTATTCATAGCTGTTACTGCCCACAAGACCGCAGCACTGGTCAGAAAGAGTTTCTTTCTCATAGGGATTTTCCTCCTTTACCTTTCTAGAGTAATATATCTATCTTAAAGAAAACTTATAACAAAAACACCTGGGCTAGCCAGATGTCGAAAAGAGAGTGAAACATTTGATGATGTAAAGGTTGAGTTGCACCTGTCTAGAATAGTAATAGTTTCCTCCATTTACATAGAGTTCGGCTCCATGGAAAATGGAAATGGGGTGAATATAACTATAAGTCTTTCCAGTGGTATTACCAAGCAAGGGAGCAACAGTCTCACGAGAGTACTGTTTGGCCAGAGCCAAGGTGTTTTCCTTGCCATTTTGGGCGATAAAATCGATATAGGCAGGTCCAAAATTGTAGGCTTGAACAGCCGTCCAGACATCAACCCCCTTATTCTGAGCCAGATAGAGATTGTCTGTCAGAGTTTGAACACCTTGCCGAATGCTAGAGGCATTATCATTGATAGTGTTGGTGGAACCACTTGCAGACTCACTAGACTGCATGACATCGCCTTCTTTTCCTTTTGTTTCGGTATAAATCATAGCGAGCACAAGCTCTTCGTTTGCTGGGGTGTCTTTTTCACTCAAGATTTCTCGTACCATGGGTTGATAGGTCAGGACCTGCTTGACATCTTGGTGAACACGGTAAGCTTTATATCCAGCAAAAAGGAAGACTGCTAGTACAAGCACTCTTCGAATTCGTTTAAACATTATTTACTTTGGATATCCTCGATATTTTTGATTAAGATAGAGTAGGTTCCATTGTCATTTTGGATAAATTCAACAGACTCAGCGTCTTGATAAACATTATTGGGAACGATGAGCTCAATTCCATTTGACAAGGAGAGTTTTTGGTTTTCAAATTTTTTAAGCTGACGACTGGCATCAATTTCATCAAATTGAACAGGCTCTGGTACAGCTTCCTTTACTTGATCAATAAAGCTCAAACGAGCCGTCAGGTTGTTATCAAAAAGGTCATTAGCCAATTTTTCAGGCGACAATTCATTGCTTTCTTCCAGGTTATTGAAAATCGCTGATTTGACCTTAGATTGAAATTGAAAATCATCTGTGTTAAAAGTCTCAGCAATTCGCTGTGCCGTTTTTTCTAGTTCTTTGATAGATTTCTTAGGAGAAATATTAGGAGCGACAGCAAGAAGATTATCTGAAAAATAGTTCAAAAAAGTCCCGTTGTACTTGATTCGTTTTTCAATCAGATGGTACTTGCGACTCTGAAGATTAACCACCAAGGCTTCGTCAGCACCCGTTCCAAATCCAGGCAGGTTATTCTGAGTTAGCTTGATTGGATTGTCAACTTCTCCTCCGAGGTGAGTCAGAGTCTCACGCAGGGCAATTCGCAAGAAAGCGAAGTGCTCCACGCCTTCTTTAGAAAAGAGTACAAAAATCAAGTCATTGGTCTTGAGATTTTCAGAAATACTGAACTCTTCTTTCCAGAGATTAGCCAGTGTTACTGATGTCTCCAATAAATCGTCGGTGATGTGATTGAAGAAGGGATTTTCTTCTTCGAAAATCCCAGTCTTGGCTTCATCTGAATACACACGTTCAATTTTTTTACGCAGGTATTCTTCGATTTTTGGAGTGATATTGAGAAACTTATCCGCTAGGAACAGCTCGGTATCATCTGGGCTGAACTGATGGATAATGGCTTTCTTAATATAAATGTCCATAAAAATTTTAATCCTCGTATAGTGGGAAGGCATCTGTTAATGCTTTGACTTCACTTCTCACTTCTTCTAAGACAGCTTCATTTTCTGCATTCTTAAGGGTTTTAATGATGAGTTCAGCTACTTTGCGACTCTCTTCTTCACCAAATCCACGCGCAGTAATGGCTGCCGATCCGATACGAATTCCGCTTGTCTTGAATGGTGACAAGCTTTCGTATGGGATTGAGTTTTTATTTAGGGTAATATTGACTTCATCCAGCAAGTTTTGAGCAACTTTTCCGTTTTCTACAACCTTAGTTACATCTACTAGGAAGAGGTGGTTTTCAGTTCCTCCAGAAATGATACGAAAATCAGGGTCTTGCAAGAAGACATCCGCCATATCCTTGCTGTTTTTGATAACATTGATAGCGTATTCTTTGAAGGATGGATCCAAAACCTCTTTGAAGGAAACAGCCTTAGCCGCCACAACATGCTCTAAAGGACCACCCTGAATACCTGGGAAAATAGCTGAATTGATCTTCTTAGCTAGTTCCTCATCATTAGTCAAAATCAAACCACCACGTGGACCACGAAGGGTTTTGTGGGTCGTTGTTGTCGTGATATGAGCGTATGGTACTGGGCTTGGGTGTAGACCAGCTGCAACCAAACCAGCGATGTGGGCCATATCTACCATGAGCTTAGCACCAACAGCATCAGCAATTGCACGGAATTTTGAAAAATCGATAATTTGAGAATAGGCTGAAGCACCTGCTACGATCAATTTGGGTTTTACTTCTTGGGCTTGTTTTAAAATAGCATCAAAGTCCAAGAGTTCCGTTTCAGGGTCCACGCTATAAGAAACAAAGTTGTAGGTTTGACCTGAGAAGCTAACAGGAGCTCCGTGGGTCAAGTGACCACCTGCTGCCAAATCCATCCCCATAACGGTATCACCTGGCTCAATTAAGGCCATATAAGCCGCACAGTTGGCTTGGCTTCCTGAGTGAGGTTGGACATTGGCAAATTTAGCGCCAAAAATTTCTTTTGCACGTTCAATAGCTAGAGTTTCTACCACGTCTACTACATCAGTTCCACCATAATAACGGCGTCCTGGGTAACCCTCGGCGTATTTATTCGTCAAGATAGACCCTTGAGCTGCCATAACAGCCTTGGAAACTACGTTTTCCGAAGCAATCAACTCAATGTTGTTTTGCTGGCGTTCTTCTTCTTTGGCAATAGCATTCCAGAGATCAGCATCATATGCTTTAAAATCGTCTTTATCAAAAATCATAGGTCTTCTCCTTTATAGCGTGACTGGTCCTTTAGTTTGTTTTACAATAAGAAAATAAACTAAAAGATGCGAATAAACCGTTTCTGCACTTTATCACAAGTATAACCAACTTTTTCATAAAATGCATGAGCACCCAGACGATGATCGGCAGAGTTTAAGCGGATAAACCCATAACCACGTCTTTTTGCTTCTTCTTCCAACCCTTGTAATAAGCTTTTACCAATACCTTGCCCTTGTGCTTGAGGTAAAACTGCTAAGGCTAAAATATTAAATCCTGCTTTGGAATAGAGGGATTCGTAGACCTCAGCGTGGACATATCCAAGTAGGACATGACTGACTTCATCCTCATAGCCAAGTAGGAAATGATGGGAATCCTGAGATAGTCTAGCTAGTTGACTAGCCGTTTCCTCTAGACTAAAAGAATAACCTAAGGCTTCTTGGTTAATTTCACAAATGGCTTTCACATCAGTTTCTCTTAAATTTCTTAGCATTTCATGCCTCCTCAAAAGAAATCTCTGGCAACCGAGCAAGAATATCTTCTCGCTTAATGACCCCTTGGCGTAAGATTTTCACCTTATCTCCAGACAAGTCCAAGATAGTAGAATCCTGTCCAGTTAGAAAAGCATCGTCTTCCAAACCCAGAACCTCTTGGTCAAAATCCTTCAGAATCTGTTCAAAGGTTACACCACTTGCCTGACCTGAGATATTGGCAGACGGCCCAATCAAGGGCCCCGTATCTCTAATCAAATCAAGGGTAATGGGATGACTAGGCATCCGAAACCCAACAGTTGCAAGACCAGAATTAACCCAATAGGGAACTCTGTCATTTGCTTCAAGAATAAGGGTCAAGGGACCTGGCAAAAAGGTCTCTACAAGTTTTTTCAGATAAGATGGTTGATTCTTAGAAAAGTGCAAGATGTCCTCTAGAGAGGCGATATTGAGATTGAGTGCCTTATCTCTAGGACGACGTTTGAGCTGGTAAACATGATCCACTGCTTTTTCATCTAAGGCATTAGCAAAAAGACCATAAACAGTCTCTGTAGGCAGAACGACAGCTCCACCAATTTCTAACTCTTGTCTAATCCTGTCCATCATCAACCACAACCATCCTATCTTGACCGAATTGGTCCTTGAGCGTTCGTACTCTTTTATCAGAAAGGTATTTCCTAAAAAGTTCAGGAACACTTTGACCTTGCTTGTATCCAATTTCAAGGTAAATCTTACCACCATCTTTGAGATAGTCTTTTGCATCTTCCGCAATTCTACGGTAAATAACTAGGCCATCCTCGTCTGCAAAGAGAGCTAGATGAGGCTCCGAATACAAAACATTCAAACCTACCTCTGACTCATCTTCACGAGAGATATAGGGTGGATTGGAAACAATTATATCATATTTTTCAGAAATTTCTGTAAAACAGTCAGATTTTTTTAAAAATATTTGAAGATTTTGCTTTTTAGCATTTTCGCTAGCTAAATCTAAAGCATCTTGGGAAATATCCGCTGCTGTTACTGACCAATCTTGTCTGTTTTTTGCTAAGGCAAGAGCAATAGCTCCACTACCTGTTCCGATATCCAGAACTGACAGATTCGTCTCAGGATTTTCAGCAAGAATAAGCTCAACCAATTCCTCTGTCTCTGGACGGGGAATCAAAACCCGCTCATCCACTTTTAACTGCATTCCATAAAAATCTGCCTGTCCGATGATATACTGTGCCGGTTTATGAGCTGATAACTGTTGGAAAATTCCTTTTACAAATACTTCTTCCTCTTCAGTCACTTCCTGCTGAAGAGCAAAGACAAAGTCAGTAAAAGAGAGATTTTTCAGGCTACGATAGACAAAAGAGAGGCTTTCAGCTTCCTCTCCTTGTCTTATCAATTCTTCTTCAAAATCTGAAAATAATTGAGCTAATTTCATTATTTGTTTAATTCTTCTAATTTTTGTGTTTGGTCATAGAGCACCAAGGCATCCACAACCTCATCCAATTTACCAGACAAAATAGTATCTAGTTTTTGGAGAGTCAAGCCGATACGGTGGTCCGTGACACGGTTTTGTGGGAAGTTATAAGTACGAATCCGTTCTGAACGGTCACCAGTACCGATTGTTGACTTGCGCTCAGCGTCTTGTTCATCTTGTGCAATCTGAGCAAAGTGGTCAGCAACACGCGCACGAATGATTTTCATGGCCTTCTCACGGTTCTTCTGCTGGGTACGTTCTTCCTGCATCTCAACCTTGATATTGGTTGGCAAGTGAACGATACGAACGGCAGTAGCAACCTTGTTGACGTTCTGTCCACCAGCACCAGAGGCATGATAGATGTCGACACGAAGGTCTTTTGGATCAATGTCGTATTCAACCTCTTCCACTTCAGGCATAACAAGAACTGTCGCTGTCGAAGTATGAACACGGCCTTGGCTTTCTGTCACAGGGACACGTTGTACACGATGAGCACCAGATTCGTACTTGAGTTTAGAGTAAACAGATTGACCTGAAACCATGGCAACCACTTCTTTGAAACCACCGACACCATTCATAGAAGCCTCCATGACTTCAAAGCGCCATCCTTGAGCTTCCGCATACTTTTGATACATGGTTAGCAAATCTCCAGCGAAAAGTGCTGCTTCGTCTCCACCAGCGGCGCCACGGATTTCAAGGATGATATTCTTGTCATCGTTTGGATCTTTAGGAAGGAGCAAGATTTTTAGTTTTTCTTCGTATTCTTCTTTTTCAGCCTTGGCATCCTTGAGCTCTTGCTTGGCCATTTCTTCCAAGTCCGCATCTCCGCCTGATTCTTTAATCATCTCTTCGGCATCAACGATGTTTTGAAGGACTTGTTTGTACTCACGGTAGGCTGTTACCGTATCACGAGTAGAAGCCTCTTCTTTGGAAAGATCCATGAAACGCTTAGTGTCCGAAACCACATCTGGGTCACTAAGCAATTCTCCTAATTCTTCATAACGGTCTTCTACAGCTTGTAGTTGATCATAGATGTTCATTTTTTCTCCTTATTTCTCAATTGTTAAATCATAGATTGCTACTACTTCGTTCTCGGATATTTCCCCAGTTTCTTTAAATCCATAACTGAGGTAACATGATCTTGCATGTTCGTTTTCTGGTTCATAAGACAACCAAAGTTTATTGCTTAAACCTGCTGGCGCTGTCCGAACATAGTCTAGTACTTTATCCATAATTGGTTTAAAATATCCTTGATTTTGAAAATTCTTATCAATCATAAAACGAAATAGTAAATAATTTCCACTACTAATTCCGATCATTTTATCATAAGCTATCATCACAAAACCTATAATTGCATCATTATCATAAACTGCCAATGGAGCTACAAAATCTCCATTTTTAGTGTAGACGTATGCTTCAGCTAAACTAATTGCGTTGGTTGCAATAAATTGTTTTTGATATTCCTTGACATCCAAATTCAAAACATCAAAATAATTTTCCATTGTAACATCTCTTAGTTCAATTGTCATAGTTTTGCTCCTTGTTAGAAGTTATCATGGGCGCAAAATAATGTTTACGGCAAACTGAGATATAGGTTTCGTTACCACCAATCTGGATCTGTTCTCCATCATAAACGGGCAGTCCATCCTGAGTTCGCAAGACCATGGTCGCCTTTTTCTTGCAATACTGACAAATGGTCTTGATTTCGTCAATCTTATCTGCTAAAAGCAAAAGATATTTGGAACCTTCGAACAATTCATTACGAAAGTCATTTTTCAAACCAAAAGCCATGACGGGTATGTCTAACTCATCGACAACGCGAGCTAGGTCGTAAACATGGTGACGCTTGAGAAACTGGGCCTCATCGACCAACACACAGTATGGTTTTTCAGGTAAGTCCCGGATATAACCGAAGATATCCGTCGTCTCCTCAATCGCAATGGCAGGGCGTTTCATTCCAATTCGACTCGACACATAGCCAACACCGTCACGCGTATCCAGAGCTGAAGTCATAATCACAACACCTTTTCCTTGCTCCTCATAGTTATAGGCCACCTTGAGAATCTCAATCGTCTTACCAGAGTTCATGGTCCCATAACGATAATACAACTGTGCCATGTTTCTTTCTTCACGTCCATTTCTAAATTTTTGCTACATTCTAGTATATCATAATTTTCTTAAGCTTTAAACGGCAAAATGTGGTAAAATAGAAGAAATCAAAACTAGTGGAGGAAGCTATTATGCCATTTGTACGCATCGATTTATTTGAAGGACGCACGCTCGAGCAAAAGAAAGCTCTTGCTAAGGAAGTAACGGAAGCGGTTGTTCGCAACACAGGAGCACCTCAGTCTGCTGTCCATGTCATTATCAACGACATGCCTGAAGGAACTTACTTCCCACAAGGGGAAATGCGCACCAAATAAGCTAGCTTAAGCAGAATTGCTTAGGCTTTTTCAATCCCCAAGTAGCATCCATTGAAGAAATAACCTAAATTTGTTACAATTTGAAAGGATACTTGGAAAAATTTCCAAGAAAAGAGCTATTAATTAAAGGAAACATTATGATTACACGTGAATTTGATACCATCGCTGCTATCTCTACTCCACTAGGTGAAGGGGCTATTGGTATTGTCCGCCTGAGCGGAACAGAAAGTTTTGCTATTGCGCAAAAGATTTTTAAAGGAAAAGACTTGAGTCAGGTTGCTAGCCACACTCTCAACTACGGTCACATCGTTGATCCTCTGACTGGTAAAGTCATGGACGAGGTCATGGTGGGAGCCATGAAATCGCCAAAGACCTTCACTCGTGAGGATATTATAGAGATTAACACCCACGGTGGAATTGCGGTGACCAATGAAATTCTCCAGCTAGCTATCCGTGAAGGAGCTCGATTGGCAGAACCTGGTGAATTTACTAAACGTGCCTTTTTAAACGGTCGTGTGGACTTGACACAGGCTGAGGCTGTGATGGATATCATCCGTGCCAAGACAGATAAGGCTATGAACATTGCTGTCAAACAACTAGATGGTTCCCTTTCTGATCTTATCAATAATACTCGCCAAGAAATCCTCAATACTCTTGCCCAAGTCGAGGTTAATATTGACTATCCTGAATATGACGATGTTGAGGAAGCTACTACTGCTGTTGTCCGTGAGAAGACTATGGAGTTTGAGCAATTGCTAACTAATCTCCTTAGGACAGCCCGTCGCGGTAAAATCCTTCGTGAAGGAATTTCCACTGCCATCATCGGACGCCCCAACGTTGGGAAATCAAGCCTTCTCAACAACCTCTTACGTGAGGACAAGGCAATCGTAACCGATATTGCTGGTACGACACGTGATGTCATTGAAGAATACGTCAACATCAACGGTGTTCCTCTAAAATTGATTGACACAGCTGGTATCCGCGAAACGGATGACATCGTGGAACAAATCGGTGTTGAACGTTCGAAAAAAGCCCTCAAGGAAGCTGACCTAGTACTACTAGTCCTAAATGCTAGTGAACCGCTGACAGTCCAAGATCGTCAACTTCTTGAAATCAGTCAGGATACCAACCGAATTATTCTTCTTAACAAAACTGACCTACCAGAAATGATTGAAACTTCAGAACTTCCTGAAGACGTTATTCGTATTTCAGTCCTTAAAAACCAAAACATCGACAAGATTGAAGAGAGAATCAACAACCTCTTCTTTGAAAATGCTGGCTTGGTTGAGCAAGATGCTACTTACTTGTCTAATGCCCGTCACATTTCCTTGATTGAAAAGGCAGTTGAAAGCCTACAGGCTGTTAACGAAGGTCTTGAACTAGGTATGCCAGTTGATTTGTTGCAAGTTGACTTGACCCATACTTGGGAAATTCTCGGTGAAATCACTGGAGATGCGGCTCCTGATGAACTCATCACCCAACTCTTTAGCCAATTCTGTTTAGGAAAATAAGAAAAATCCATGATCCTTTTTGCGGTCATGGATTTTATAGGTACGACGGGCATGTCGTACATCTGAGGTGTAAGTCCTCCGTGGGCACCCGCTACCGGTGAACCCAATAGCGATTCCCAAGCCTGACTATCGTGAGGTAGCGGGGAGAGGAAGGGATAGCGAAATCGTGGCTCTACGAACAGGAACGTGATAGTAAGGCGTATATAGCGGATAAGGGGGCCTAAAACTCTAAAGTCCAAAAAGGTAGTCGTAACCTATATGCGTAAATCACGAGAGTAAACGAGGA
>NZ_RJPX01000031.1:0-24309 GCF_003944325.1 Streptococcus mitis
ATATTATTCTCTACCTTATCGGTCTGGTAGCCACTACCGAAGTCTAATTGATAAGCTGTATTCTCATACTTACCACCTGTTTGACCCAATTCCTTCTTAACAGTCATTGGATTGGTAATCGTCAGAACTTCTCCAGCTTGCACATAGGTCTTGTAGAACTCTTCTGGATTCTCTGCCTCAAACACTTGGATAGCTCCTTTTGGTTTGAAGTTGCTTGATTTAAGAGCTTCTTGTACACCTGATGGGGCCTTAGCTAAACTCTCATAAAGAGCCATTTTCAACCCTTTAACCACTTGACCTTTAGAATCCGTTACTTGAACACCGTCTTGATTGATTGTAACTGCTTCTTCTGGGAAGTCATCTACAATATAGAACCCTTTGGCAATACGGTCTTTATCCGCTTCAATGCCCTTGTATTGGCTATAATCTGCCGTTACCTTGTAGTAGTTGACAGAGCCTGCCAATACCTGTTTACCACCGATGTTCACACCTGCCTTGTTCAGATTCTTCTTGGTAGGTTTCACGGTAGGAACGTTATTTACAACTGTATCTGTTTGATAACCGTTACCAAAATCAACTTGATAAGCTGTATTTTCAAATGATTTCCCTGTATTTCGTAGTTCTTCCTTGGTTACCATTGGATTAATAATTGTAACCGATTTTCCTGATTTAATATACTGGTTAAAATAAGCTTCTGGATCATCCACTAAAAATACTTGGAAAGCACCCTTGGGCTTAATTTCAGAACTAGCAAGAAATGCTTTGACCTTATCATTATCAACGGAATCTATAGAATCATACTGATACACTGAGATACCAGAAACTTCTTTTCCTTCGCTATCAATATAACGAATATCTGATTGATTAGTAGTCACTGCCTCTTCTGGATAATCATCCATTGCACCAAAGCCTTTCAGAATAGCGGATGGATCTGCCTTTATTCCCTTATACTGATCATAATCCAAGGTAATATGGTAGTAATTTGTCGAACCAGCTAGAACTGTTTTTCCATCAATAATAACACCATCCTTATTATGATTGTGTTTTATTGGCTGAATTAAGTTGTTATTTGGATTATCAGGGTCATTCGGTTTACCAGGTGTTGATACCTGAACAATATTTGAATAACTTTCGTACTTATTGTTAATTTTTAATTGGAAGTTATTCTTGTAGGTTGCACCATCATTCGTTACTTTACCAACTAAAATTGGAGCTGGTACTTGTACTTCCTTACTTAAATCTTGATTAAGCTTAGATTTCAAACTTTCTAAGCCTTTCACACGAACAACATGGCTCGCTTTATCATAAGTTAATTCAAAATCAGAATTGATCTTCTTTGAAGCTTCAACATCTAACACAAAACCTGAAGGCAAGGCATCCACAATTTCAAAGTCGGTAATAGCTTCACGATTAGCTGGAAGAGGCTTAGTTGTTAATTCCCACTCTACCGTTGAAAGTTTTGGTACATAGCTTTTATTAATAGATTCCCCCTTAGAATTCTTGACAAACTTTTCTAGGTTCGGACGAATTCCAAAGGAATTATAGTGATAATGAATTTCAGGTTTAGGAATAACATCTGGAACAGTCGTTAATAATGGAGCTGGAGGTAATTCTTTTAAGGGTTTTATTTCTTTCAATTTAGGAGCTGTCACAGTTGAATGGACAACACCCTTAGCTGAGGAGCCAAATAAGTTAAACTGTAAACCTCCAGAAGTTTTCATAAAGCTAAAAGCATTATAAACATTAAAATCCCCATCCTTAACTGTTCCATCTAAAACACTTTTTCTTGCATAAAAAGTATAGTCAAAACTATCTCCGTAACCGCTAACCAAGTAGGTTCCCTCAGGAGCTTGAGCTTTATCTCCAGCTATCCCATTTTCAAAAGGAGCATAAACTTTATGACCTTCATAGATTTTTAAACCTCGAACATAAGAACCTTTAGAACCACTATACGTTAGTTTATCTTCATCTGGAGAATATAACTGATCTTTTAAAGTGACATCACTAAACACAAATTCTGAACCTTGATTCCAATCGACATCCGAAATCATTGTAGAAAGTGCTACTTTTGCCTTTTTCCCATTCTTTAAAAATTCTACATGAAATTTAAGACTCTCCAAATTATTATAATAGAACATTAGACTATCATCTTTAGCTGCCTTACCAACAGTTAGAGCAGGTAGAGTTCCATATTCTCTAGTTGCCGCATTGTCCTTATCTGTATTCAACTCAGTACTACTATACTTGTATGCCATTTTTGGCTCTTCAGCAACTGTAAAACGTAGATCTAGTTTACTACCATCTTCAAATTCTCCAACATTAGCTAGCTTAAATGTCAACCCTTTATGAACATCATAAAACTTTGTAGATAAAGTCTTATCGCCCGTACCTTCTTTCCATGGATCCTTATAAGCTCTATTGACAAATTTATCTGCTACTCCAGCTATATCTTCCACTTTTGTATCTGTTTTCCAACGAATACTTCCAGTCAAATTTTCCGCATGTGTCTTTCCCTTATCATTTAATAACAGGAAGTCGTAATATTTAATTCCACCCTGGTCTTTAGATTTCAACTTATGAATCTTGTCCTCAAACTTCCCAGCATCTGAACCTAGAAGGTTTTCTAACTCTGAACTAAGCCAATCTCTACCAGGATCACCAGCTAACTTTTGTCTAATTTGATCTTCACTTTTATAACTGCTTCTCCATTTTTCTTTCAAAGACTCTAATCTTTTGTTAAATTCTTCTTCTGTTAGCTTACTGAATTTCTTTATAGTCTCCAAAGGAAAACCATGATAACCGATACTAGTTGCATAAGTTCGATCAAAACCACCATATAAAGATAAACCATCTTTAGAATCTACCAAAGGCTTATTTCCAACAATACTTTCAACATTAGTCGATGAATGGTTAGCCTTTGCCTCTTCATACTCTTTGGTTAATCGTTTGTTTTCTTCCTCAATAGCTTTATTTTCAAGAGAAGTTACGGCATTTTCTTTCTCTACTTTTTCTAATTCACGAGCATAATTTGCTTGTTTTTCAGTATTTTCTTTTCTAATACGCTCAACATTAGTATTTACCGATTTAGATTGATTCTTATATTCCTCTACTTTTTTTTCGATCTGTTCTTTTTGATTGCCATAGTCTTGTTTTATATCAGCCAACTTTGCATTTGCGTCTGTTGCTGTTTCTGCAATACCTTTATCAACTGGATTTTCTTTTACAACTACTAAACCTGCATCCCTAGCCTTATCAACAGCAGAATCTAGTTCCGTATGGGGAACTTGAATAGGTAATGCTCCCTGCTTTTGACCACTTCTCCCTTGATTATCTGTAGAAATACTACTTGGATTCGTCTGTGCATAGGGAGCATTCGTAGCCTTATTTTCAGTTATTTCGTCTGCAAGAGCTGGACTTAGAAGACTTAAACTAGCTAGACCAAGAATAACTCCACACGTTCCCCAACGTTTGGTCTTTCGGATTGATCCGAATGCTCTTGTTTCATTATTGAATTTCATGTTTATAATTCATTCCTTTCGTTTCACTCAAGGCACAACACAGAATGAAAGAGTGTTGTGCTCTTTATTTTGTTTTATAGTATTCAATTTTATTTACTTTCGATAATAATTTGAAGGAGCTCTTGCTCTAAAACATACAATGATCATTTTTCCCCAATCAAAAAGTCACCAAGAGTTCTTGATGACTTTAATAAATTTAATTTTCCTTAGATTCTCGTTTGATTTTCATCAAACTTAAAAGTGATATAGTTACCATCCCCAATAACCAGAGACTTGAAGATTTTTCACCCGTCTTAGGGAGTTCATTTGTTGTAGCTGGAGCTTGATAGACTGGATTTTCCACTTTTGCTACTTGATTCTTAACTTCATCTTGGACATACTTCGAAATCTTGTCATTTGGAACTACTGGAGTAGGATAATTTTCATCTTGTTCAATACTTACTTTTTGAACCTCTAAATCTTTTTGATGCTCAATTTCTTGTTGTGCTTTCAGATAATCACGATAAGCCGACAATAACTCTTTATGAGCCTCTAATACCTTTCTTTGTTCTGCTTTTGCAGTTTCTAGTTTGACTAGTGCTAACTCTAGAATTGATTTCTTTTCTTTCAAAACTTCTTGAGCAGATTCAAGATTCACTTTTGCCTTTTCTAAGAGTTGTGGGGCATTTTGCAAAACTTCCACTCGCTCTTTTGATGCTTTCAAGGCTTCAGTTAATTCTAAAAGTAAGCCTTGACGATTGAGGACAAGTTCTTTAATTCGATTAAGTTCACCTTGTTTAACAATCAATGCCTCTTTCTCAGCAGTCAAAGCTTCATTCAGCGATTGCCATTCAGTTTGTTTTTCAGCTAGTTTTTCTTTAGCAATCATGAGCACTTCACGTTTAGTTTTAACATCTGCATTCAACTGTTCCAAAGCCTCTTGCGCTTGTTTATTTTCTAAACCAGCTTTTTTAAGGTTTGCTTCTGCCTGCTTCAACTTAGCTTCTGCTTCAGGAGTTTTTAATGCAATATTCTGAATGTCTTTACGATTAGTCACTGCATTTTGCGCAGCAACTTCTGCTTGAGTATATTCTGTCTGTGCTTGTTCTTTTCTAGCTTTCGCATCTTTGTTAGTAGTTTGCGCATCATTAAAAGCATCCTGAGCCTGTACTACAGAGTCTCTGGCTACTTGAATTTTTTCCTGAAGACTAGCTACATTGTTCTTAGTATCAATCTTAACGTTTTGATGGAACTCATTTTTCAGTAAATCAATTGTTTTAGAATCTGTTCCAACATAGTGCATCGCAACCAAACCTCGATCTAGTTTTCGAGTTGCTACACCAATGTATTGTAGAGTGACTGACTTGCGATTAAGTCCTGCAAAATTCAAAGCATGACCCCAATCAGCATGTTTATCATGAAATAGCATCATAACGATGTTATTGTATGACTGCTGTTTTAAATCAGCTAGTGTCACTACATCACCTGTTTTTTGAAATCCTATATTTTCAGAAAGAAGACTTTGATTCCCTTGATTTAAACCTACTTCTTTCGCGACAACATCCAAAGCAGCCTGATCATGTCCATATTGATTGGTCGATAGTTGAGTAGCCTTTTGTGCCACTTTCTGCATATCTCGATTCACTAGAACTGGAATATCATCTGTTCCCATCACCCGACGGAAATCATTAATCAGATGCGCATTGAAAGAAGCAAGTTCCTCTTGAATTTCAGTAGATAGATAATTAACATTTTCAATTACAGTTTTTTTATCTACTTCACTTTGTTTAAAAAGGGAAACTGGATTGCTGTAATAGCTATTACCTCCATCAGGAGTTTTAAAGCCAGCAGTTATCATGCCTTTCTTAGCAATTTCATGTAACTTTTTAGAATTCTCTTCGGTAGGATTCTTGAAGTAAGCCTTCAAAGCTTCTACATATCCAGCAGGATAAGTGATAGAGGTCGTTGTCAAACTATCCAGAATACTTTGAACCTTAGATAGATTCTCTTTAGCTACTCGATACTGATTTTCAACGTTAGAAGCTTGAGTGGTTGCTTGATCTAGCGCCTGCGCTTTCACCAACCTAGTTCCTTCAGTACTCGTTACCTCTACTTCTGCCTGTTTCAGTTTAGAAGCACGTTGGTCATCCGCTTTTTTAGCAGTCACCAAATCTTCTCGAGCTTGTGATGCAACTTTTTCGCTCATTTCCAAGTTTCGCTTTGTAGCTTCAGCGTTGGCGATGACATCTGCAACTCCAGTGCCGTCTAAAATAGCCTGTTTTTCAGCTACGGTTCGTTCTGCATCTGTAACTTCTTTTGTTTTGTCAGCAAGTTTTCTAGTAGCTTCTGTGACATTTACTTCCTGATCAGTAACATTCTTTTCAGCTAGCTTTTGTTGCTCTTCAGCAGAGGACAGTTCTTTTTGAGCTTTCTTCTCAGCAACCTCTTTTACAGAAACATCTTCTTTTGCATCCTGGATATTTTTAGGAGTAGCTTCCTTGACAGCTTTCTCCGCTTGAATAACAGTTTCTGTTGCTTCTTCAACTACTTTCTCTGCATCTTTTACCTCGTTTTGATTAGATTTTACAATCTCCTCCTGGTTTTTTACAACCGCGTTTGCCTGTTCCACATTTGCTTGAGAGAGTGCGACATCAGTTTCTGTAACTGTTTTTTGAGTTACTGTCTTCTGTTGGTTACTTGAAGTTAACTCTGAAGGTTTTACCTCTTCTGCAGTAACTTGCGTCGTTACGCCAACACTTGCGGTTGCGATAACACTAGCCAACATAACTTTCTTAACTTCATTCATGATTTCCATTTGATTTCTCCTTTTTGATATTATTTAAAACAATGCTTATTTGAATAGTCTTTTAGTTTTCGTGAGATTTTATCAGACAATTTATTTGGTATAAAAGTCATAGATACCAGAATCCCTGATGATAAAAGAATAGCTGTAACTATGATCTGTATAATACTCATTTCTTCACCTTTTCATAACATCACCTATCTGCTTTCAGCAACAAAGAAATAGTTCCTTGTTCCCTAAAACAGATAGATGAGGCTCTATCTGTTAAATTTTACCGTTAGGTCGGTGATAACCTTTACCAGTTAGCTGTAAGATTAGTTTATTCCCCTGTTTGATTCGTCTAGCAACTAAAACATCCCCACGTTTAATGGTGCGTATATCTCTATAGATTTTAGAGTAATCTGCAATCATTTCAACGATTTGAAGTTTTCCTGCTACATATCCTTTTTTAGGAATAAGACCATACTTACTAGTTAATTTCATTTCTTCACCACTTGCAAGTCGTGCAGTTGCATCACCTTGCAAACCTAGTCGTCTTAAGTCAGTGAGTGTAACCTCACTAGTTGATTTTATTTGATTCATATTGTCCTCCTTTTTGAATCAAAGGCTGATTTACAGCCATGCCGAGTTGATGCCGTACATCTCTACTGTGTTTTTTACGCACGATTTATAGTTTAGAAATCGCAAACTCTTTCGTCTTACGGGACAAGTCAACCGTGACTTTACATCATGCAGTCAGCACTAGATATACTTTCTAGATACACACCACCCCTATTCTTCTTTTTATGCCTAGACTGCGCTAATCAGGACAGTGGAGATATTCAATTTTCAAAGAACAAAAGTAGTTTCATGACTTGCTCAGGTCAAATATTTTAGAAATATGGGGCTATCTTAATTCCAGTCTTCACCTACTAAAGAATCGTAATCTTCTCCACAACACGGACAGAATCCGCATTCCTCAGCAGAATCGAACTCTGTATCACACATTGGACAATCTACTAGCATGGTAATCTCCTATCCTTATTTTGTCCGATAGGTTATCTTCTTCACCCATCTAGGGTTGATAGAAAACGGTGGAGTCGCTGATGTAAAATTCATACTCGCTCCTGTTCCAAATGAACTTGATACCAATTTTTCTAGTTCCTCCAAGTTGGAAGTGACGGAAATACTGTCTACCGTTTTATCAAAATACTCTACAATCATTTCAATTTCTTGAACTGGTTGGGAAGGTGTAGCTTTCATAGCTTGCCCTCTGTAAATTCTCTCTTGGCTATTAAACAATCCCATAAAGTCAACTCTCTTTCTTTTAGCAATTTGTTGTAATTCTTCTTAACTTGATATATTTCATTTTCAATTATTTCCCATACATTTCCTAGCATTACTATTATAAATTGCAAGTAAACCATTATAAACGTATTCAGCAATCACTTCTGATGAACGGGCAAATCGCATATTTTCTAAAGCATATCTATAACGTTCTTCAAATGGCATCATGATATAAGCCGCCATCGTATCTGAGTAATTTTCTTCTAACAGCTGAGAATAAACTAAATCATAGATATAATCCTTATCATACCTGCTAGCTTTATCAACTTTTCTGGAAAGACTGTCTTGTTTATTATTTTGGGAATTTTTAGGGAATCTCTCCTCGTCCTCCTCAGAAATAACTAATTCAGTGTCATTACTATTAGTCTCACTATATTCAGTATCGTTAGGGGCTAAATCTGACACCAGCCCCGTATAAATCTGACACCCCCCTGGTGTTTTTTTGACACCCCCCTGGTCTAAATCTGACACCCCCCTAGTGTCAGATTTGAAATCACCTGATTTATCAACCATTCTAGCAACTGTGTCATCTTGCAAGAGACCAAGATAAATTCGATTAGCTAGATTTCCTGATTTACTTGTAGATTGTTGAACCTCATGAATTAATCCATACTCTGTGAGTTGCTTCTTAATTCTTAATAGGGTAGATTTTGAACAGTTAAGGATCTTCATCAAATTAGAGTTAGAATATACCAAATAGATATTTCCATCTTCATCAATCCAATTATTCTTGAAAGAAAGATCTAGTCTATCTTTAAGCATAGCATAAGCGACTTTTGCATCTAACCTCATATCTTCATAAATAGGATTTTCAAACAAAACCTTTGGTAAGGCATAAAAGCGATCAGATGTCTGATAATGGCTGGCACTAATAAACTGAATTTGTCTCATCAACTACACCTCTTTCAGTCTAAAGTCACCATTCACGTTAAATCCTATCAATCCAAAGGCCTCAAGTTCTTCTATACTTGCTATTATTTCTTTTCGTGTTGAACCTGTTTCCTTCATCAAAAACTGGATTATCATCTCTCTTGAAATTCTCTCCTTACTTTTTCGTCTCATAATTTTACCTCCCAAAACACAAAAAAGAGCTAACGGAATTTTCCGTTAACTCAATATTTTCTATTTACCTCAAAACACTAGACACTTACATAGCAGAATTCCTAAAAAAATCGCAATAAAACCACCTAGGTAGGTTAAAGCTAAATAAGAATAAAATACCTTCTTATCGCTTAGCAACCTTTGAAGTTCGTCATTCAAGGTCGAAAAAGTTGTTAACCCTCCACAAAATCCTGTTGCTAGGATAGTATAAACTTCCTTGGACTCCACATGGTTGTAGAGCAAGCCAATCAAAAAACAACCTAGAAGATTGGCTATGAGCGTTCCGAGTGGCAATTTAGAAGTTTGATTATAGCGGGAAAAGAAATACCGTACGAGCGCTCCAAGACCACAAGCAATTGCAAGATAGACGATTACCATTTCTTCCTCCCTAAATAGTAAGCTAAAAGCAGTCCTCCACCGATGCTCAAAAGCAAATACAGGACTAAACTAAGATAACGCCCTGTATCAAGCAGTTTCACAGCATCAAGCATGAGACTGGAAAAGGTTGTCAAACCTCCACAAAAGCCCGTCCCTAGTGCTAAAATAACTCCCTTACTGGTTCCCTTATAGACCAAATAGCCTTTTACCAGATAAACCAAGCAGAAAATGCCTAGATAGTTAACAAGAAGGGTGCCCCAAGGAAAATCAGGACTGGCTGGCAACCAAGTAGAAACCAGGTAGCGAACCAATCCGCCCACCATGGCAGCTAGAAAAATCCCTAGCGGATAAAATTGTTCTTTTTTCATTTGATGTTTTGATCCTGATAATCACGCGAACGTTTGAGTATGTCCGAAAATGTTGCGACAATAGTCTCCTGATAGCGCTTGTCCTCTACACGATTTCTGACCTTTTCAAAGATAATCGCTTCTCTCTTGGTATCTAAAATCGGTTTCCCTGAAGCCTTCTTATAAGCGACAACCCCTTCAACTAAATGCATACGTGCTTCTAATAGTTTGACAATTTGGTCGTCGATTTGATCAATCTCTTGCCGAATACTATCTAAATCCATACAGTCTCCTCCTTTATTTGAATTATTGTATCAAAAAGCCACCAAATAGGCTAGTAAAATCCCAACTCACGATAAGAAAAATGCACTGATTGATTGCATCAGCGCACGTTTATGCTTATCCTACTTTAGCAGCCAATTCTTCTGCGAATTGTTCCAAGCGTTCAATGTCTTCTTCCTCAGCAGAGAGATCAACTTTAACACACTCTGAGCCTTTTTCTGCTCCTGTTGACACAAAAACACGGTCAAAGTCATCAACAGCCTTACAGAATTCATCGTAGAAGGTATCTCCTGAGCCGACCACTCCGTAGATTTTACCATTCAAATTGAGATCTGCTAGGTCTTCGTAGAAGTCCATCATCTCATCTGGCAATTCTCCGTCGCCATAAGTATAAGTCGCAACGATAGCGATGTCTGCTTCCAAGAAGTCTGAAGCGTCAACAGTTGTACATTCATCAACATCGACATCCAAGCCCAAGTCACGTAATTTGTCTGCTACAATGTCTGCAATTTCTTCGGTATTACCGGTCATACTGGCAAATACAATTTTTGCTAATGCCATATCGTCCTCCTCAATTTATCTTTCTCCATTATATCACATCTTTTTCATTTTAAAAATAAAAATTCTTGTGCTACAATGAAATGAGAAAGAATTGAGGTTATTTATGGAAATTTGCCATCAAATTTTAGAAAAAATTAAAGAATACGACACGATTATCATTCATCGTCATATGAAACCAGACCCTGATGCCTTGGGAAGTCAGGTGGGATTGAAAGCTCTTCTCAAACATCATTTCCCAGAAAAAACCATCAAAGCAGTTGGTTTTGATGAACCAACTCTTACTTGGATGGCTGAAATGGATCTTGTTCAAGATAGTGCCTACCAAGGTGCCCTTGTTATCGTCTGTGATACGGCGAATACTGCTCGTATCGATGATAAGCGCTATCGTCAAGGTGATTTTCTCATTAAGATTGACCACCATCCAAATGATGATGTATATGGTGACCTATCTTGGGTGGATACTAGTTCAAGTAGCGCTAGTGAGATGATTACCCTATTTGCCCAAACAACCCAACTTGCCTTGTCAGATCGCGCTGCTGAGTTGCTCTTTGCAGGAATTGTTGGTGATACAGGTCGCTTCCTCTACCCTTCTACGACTGCACGCACCCTCCGCCTTGCTGCTTATTTGAGAGAACATAACTTTGACTTTGCGGCTCTCACTCGAAAAATGGACACTATGAGCTACAAAATTGCTAAACTTCAAGGCTACATTTACGACCATCTGGAAGTGGATGAAAATGGTGCTGCTCGTGTTATCCTGAGTCAAGAAGTCTTGAAACAATTTAATGTTACTGATGCTGAAACTGCAGCCATTGTTGGAGCACCTGGACGTATTGATAGTGTGAGTCTCTGGGGAATTTTTGTGGAGCAGGCTGATGGCCACTACCGTGTCCGCTTACGCAGTAAAATCCATCCTATCAATGAAATTGCCAAAGAACATGATGGTGGAGGCCACCCTCTAGCAAGCGGTGCTAATTCCTATAGCCTAGAGGAAAACGAAATCATCTACCAAAAGTTAAAAAACTTGCTTAAAAACTGATAAAATACTTGCCAAACTTTTCAGAATCTGATAGACTAGTATGGTAACAATCTATGGCTCGCAAAGAGACCATGGCAGAAAGGAAATATTGCAAAATGAAAAAAGATATCCATCCAGAATATCGCCCAGTTGTCTTCATGGACACAACTACTGGTTACCAATTCCTTAGCGGTTCAACAAAACGTTCTAACGAAACAGTTGAGTTCGAAGGCGAAACTTACCCATTGATCCGTGTGGAAATTTCATCAGACTCACACCCATTCTACACTGGACGTCAAAAGTTCACTCAAGCAGATGGACGCGTGGATCGTTTCAACAAAAAATACGGTCTCAAATAATGATAAAAAGACAGCTTCGGCTGTTCTTTTTTGTTTCTTGAAATTAACTGCTGTTTTCATATTCCAGACTCATACTCTTCGAAAATCTCTTCGGTAATTTAATGTTAGGGGATTTATACTAACAATAGACTTTTAACTTCAAAATTGATAAAATAAAAAAGAAAATAATTGAAAAAGGAAACTGTAAATCACCATGATGAACATGCAAAACATGATGCGTCAAGCACAAAAACTTCAAAAACAAATGGAACAAAGCCAAGCTGAACTTGCTGCTATGCAATTTGTTGGAAAATCTGCTCAAGACCTTGTTCAAGCGACCTTAACAGGTGACAAAAAAGTTGTCAGCATTGACTTCAATCCAGCTGTCGTTGACCCAGAAGACCTTGAAACTCTTTCTGATATGACCGTTCAAGCCATCAACTCTGCTCTTGAACAAATCGATGAAACTACCAAGAAAAAACTAGGGGCTTTCGCTGGGAAATTGCCATTCTAATCATTAAAAAAACAAGCATTCAAGAGAATACTTGCCTATCGTGGGAGGAACAACTGTTCCTCTTTTTGCTTATTAAAAATTAAAGAATTCCATGGCCTGTTTGAAAAGCAATTCAGTATACTCTGGGTCTTCTTGGGCAATGGTAACTTGATCTTGAATCATTTCCAAATCATCCGTTATCATGCCATCAGCTCCCAAATGAACTGATTTATCAAAGGACTCTGAACTATTGATGGTCCAAACGTACAATTTCTGATCCGTATTCCAAAGCTTGTTAACAAAATTTTCATCTAAAGTTGAATACTCCATAGTATAACCTGTGGCCTTGGTTCTTGGAAAGATACTATTGTAAGGTAGGATGAAATAGACTGGAATTTGAGAATCGTAGGCTAGCACCTGATCAATCACATGGTAGTCTAAAGATTGCATTTGATGACCATTCTGCTTAAGAACCGTTCCATATTTTTCCATAAAGCGTTTCATCATATCTGGACTATCTTTTCGACTGGTTTTAATTTCAATGAGGAGTTTTTGATGCAATTCATTGGCTTTATTGAGATAGTCATCAAAACTGGACACCTTGCTATGATAACCATTTTCTGAAATATCAAGTTTGGTTAATTCTTTCAAAGTTAGATCCTGTGGATTGGCATTAACTCCTGTCAGGTTCTTGATATTGGCATCATGCATCATGACAAACTGGCCATCTTTTGTTTCCTGAACATCTGTCTCAACGAAATCTGGAGATAACTGAGCGGTTTTTTCTAGTGATTGGACGGTATTTTGTACACCATTCTTATTGGATACTCCCCTATGAGAAATGATTAAAGGTTTATTGGCGACTGGAGCTTCTAAATAAACATAACCCTCAAGAGTGAAAAAGATACAAGCACAGCCCATCACTCCCCATCTCATCCAGTGGTCTTTCTTTCTCCTTGGTGTGATTTCTAGTTCTTCTCCTGTTAAGAAGGAAACAAACTTAATGAGAAAGTAAGTCAAGGCTATATAGTGGAAATTCTTAATCAAGACAAAGTTAATAATTCCCAGTACAAGAGATTCCTTATGGGTCAGACCATCCATCAGTGCCTGACTTGCTAATATTGGAATCAATAAAAGAATGAAAAATAGGTAGGTTTTGACGACAATCCAAAGCAAGTTCCAAGTATAAAACCAGGAGTACTTTCTTGTCTTCTCTAGACTGTATCTGACTGCTTCTTTGACTGTTTTCTTCTCAAATAAAAGCTGAGGTAGGGCAAACATGAAACGCACTGAAATGTAAAATAGAAGTAAAGCCAAAATAGTAACCACTATACCTATCAGCCAATACTTGTCTTCCACATAATCAACGATAAAGTCTGGAATGACAATTTTATTGAGATAGTAAATCTTTAAAATCTTTCGAATCAATGGAAAGAGCATCATGACATAAAAGAAGATAAAGGCTATCTTGGAAATCGTCACTTGCTTCATAAACAAGAAACTTTGGCGAAAGACCTTACGACTGTACTCCAGCAAGGTCCTTTTTTCATGGCATAATAAATGCCGAGCACCAATAAAGAGAAGTCCTATCTGGTAATAGGCGATCAATAAATTAACAATCACCAGAATAAATAAAGCAAGACTAACAAAGGGAGAACCCTTTATAATGGCAAAAATATTGTTGTAGGAAAGAAAGAGATAGCCTGTCTGACGGAGCAAAAGTCCAGCAATCCAAGAATTTGCTGGTAACCAGACAAACTCAATCATCATAAAAGTCAAGAAAAATAGAAAGAGTATTTTATCTAGATTAAAGTATATCTGCTTAAAACCTAGATTTTTAGGTTTTTCAGGTTTCATAGGCACTCCTAGTCAAATAATTGAGACAAGTCCAAGCCTCCAAAAGGATTGTTCAATAGGCTACTTTCTGTCTCTAACAATTCTCTAGCTTGATCCGACTCTAGAAAGGACTCGTAAACACGCGCTGTCATACGTGCATCCTCTAAGCTATTATGAGACTGACCTTGAAATCCGAGAAATGAGGCAACAGTTTGCAATTTGAGATTGGCAATACCATGTAAATCAGAACTCCGACGTTCAAAAGCTTCATCATACAGATCCACCTTGTACTGCTGACTGTAGTCTAAACCATGCTCTGCTAAAATAGGCAAATCACTTTTAGCAGCATTGTATCCAACCATTGGCAAAGAACCCACAAAATCTTGGAATTCTTTTATGACTTCCTCCACTGGAGGAGCATCTTTTAAGGTCTCAGCTGTAATCCCCGTCAATCCATTGATAAAACTTTTTAAAGGTACATTGGTATGAACATAGGAATCATAGGCATCGATTTCCTGACCATCTCTAAAACGCACTGCCGATACTTGAATCAAGTGTGTTTGCCCTTCATGCTGATTAAACTCTAAGTCGAAAGCAATGTAATCTTCTAATCGTTCCATTTTCTACCTCTCCTATACTGTTATTTTATACTCTTCGAAAATCTCTTCAAACCGCGTCAGCTTCGCCTTGCCGTAGATATATGTAACTGACTTCGTCAGTCTTATCTACAACCTCAAAGCAGTGCTTTGAGCAGCCTGCGGCTAGCTTCCTAGTTTGCTCTTTGATTTTCATTGAGTATTACTTGAGCAACTATACTATTTAGAAATAAAAGAAGCCATCAGGTTAGCATTTAACCTAAACAGCTCCTTGATTATCCTCCAAATAAACGAGCAAAAAAGCCTTTCTTAGTTGATTGGACTTCTTCTTTTGCTTGGTCCAGCTCTAGCTTAAGATTTTCTTGATCCTTCATGGCTTGAAGGGTCAATTGTTGCTGCTGATCTAGTTGTTTGTCTTTCTCAGCAATCTGACGGTCTTTGATGCGCATCTGCTCGTCTTTTTCTGATAACTGACGATCCTTGGCTTTTAATTGTTCATAGAGACGAAGAATTTCTGCATTCTTCTCATCAACCAGAATCTCCATCAGTTCACGCTGCTTGACATCTTCACTGACAGGCTCATCTTCAAAAATCGTTTTTTTATAGATTTCTTCTAGCTTAATCAAGCCACTTCTGGTAACGACCGTTACCCCTTTGTCGTTTTTATCTGTGTCTTCTTCTGGTAATTCTTTGACACGGTTATTGATTGCTTGGCGAGATAATCCTAAAACCTCTGCAATCTCACTGACGGTCATTTCAATACTCATAATATCCTCTGAAACGTTTTCTAGCTTTTCTTTACTTAAATCTTATCATAAGCTAGAAAAACTGTCAAATTTTCGCTTAATCTAAGGCCTTCAAAAAGGCTAATAAAACTTGGGCAGAGCGACGTCCAGCTTCGATAATAAACTCATCAAATGAGATAGAGGCCTCGTGATTGGCATTGTCACTCATAGCTCGAATAACTAAAACTGGAAGATTAAGAGCATGTGCTGCTTGAGCAATAGCTGCCCCTTCCATCTCAACGGCTAAAACTTCTGGGAAATGAGACTTAATCGCTTCTATCTTGTCATTTCCTGCAACAAAACTATCTCCTGTAGCAATCAAACCAAGATGCCAGTTTTGGTCCAATTGAGATAAACTCTCTTGAATTTTAGCAACAAAGGCTTTATCTGATTCGAAATAAAGCGGTTGTTGTGCCATTTGTCCATAGGCATAGCCAAAAGCTGTGACATCCACGTCATGATAAGCCAATTTGTCAGCAATCACAACATCCCCAACAGCAATACCTTCTGCTACTGCCCCAGCTGATCCTGTATTAATTAGAGCATCCACTTGAAAATGATCAGCCAAAATCGCCACACTCATAGCAGACATGACCTTACCAATTCCACTTTCTACAAGAACGACTTCATGAGATGCAATGGTTCCTGTATGATAGGTATTCCCCAAAACAACTTGCTCTTGGGCATTGTCTAGATGCTGGACCAGATAAGCCAGTTCTTCTGGCATAGCCGCAATAATTCCTATTTTCATTTCAATTCCTTTTCTATTACAAAAGTTTCATTGCTAAGACAAGCAAAATCAAGAGAAAGATGACTGCGAATAAGATTTTATTCAGTTTAGAATTGAAGACATTTCTCTTGGTATTTTCGATGCGACGGCTTTTATGAATAGACGGTTCGACCTGAATCTTCAAGGTTTCCTGGCTAAATCCATGATCCTTAGGATTGGCATAACCAAAACGGGAAGAAGATGTTGGTAAAATCTTAGTCTCCTCATCATCTAGCAAAGGGGGACCTGAAATTTTTTCGCCTCTATTAGCTCTTTCAATCATTTCATCCGTTAATAAAGGTTTACCCATACTGACCTCCTCTATTTTTTCTGCAATTCCCAGTATTGAACAGCCATAATTGTCTTGGCATCGCAGATATGACCTGATTGGATCAATTCCTTGGCTTCTTCTAGACTTACTTCTAGGACTTCCAAGGTTTCATCTTCATCCTGCGGACGCGGATTTTCCACCTTTGTCAAATCTCTTGCTAGGTATAGTTTTAGTTTTTCATTACAGAAGCCAATGGCTGAATAAAAATCGTACAAGAGTTCTAACTTCCCTGTATAGGCTGTTTCTTCCTCTAATTCACGCAGAGCCGCTGCAACAGGGTCTGTATTTTCTCCTACTTCCAATTTTCCAGCTGGAATTTCGTAAGAGACAGCCTCGATAGCTTTGCGGTACTGCTTGACCAAGATGAGTTTTTGTTCATCGGTTACGGCTAAAACACAGACAGCTCCATTATGGAAAATCAAATCCCGCTGGGCAGTTCCTTTACCTTCTGGTAATTCAACCTGATCTTGAACCAGTTTAAATATTGGTCCTTGATAGATTTCTTTTCGGCTAAGCGTTTTTTCTTCAAATTCCATGATAGGCTCCTACTGATTCTTGGGATGATGAGGAAGGCGTGTTGCATATTCATCTTTGTTGACCTGACGACCACGGCCAATAGCAATAGCATCTGCCGGCACGTCTTTAGTAATAGTTGAACCAGCACCAACAAGAGAATTGTCACCCAACTCAACTGGGGCAATAATGGTTGAATTTGAACCAACAAAGACATTGTTGCCAATGACTGTCTTGTATTTGTTTTTACCATCATAGTTGACTGTAATGGTTCCTGCACCGAAATTAACGTGGCTACCCACTTCACAGTTTCCGATATAAGTTAAATGACCAGCCTTGGTATTCTCGCCGATTGAAGAGCCTTTAACTTCAACAAAGTTACCAATATGGACTTGTGCAGCTAGACTTGAACCTGGACGAATGTGGGCATAAGGTCCGACAGTCACACCATCTGCAACACTGCTTTCCTCAATCATAGAATTGGTAATGACTGCTCCTGCTCCGATAGTGCTATCCACTACATACGTTCCATTTGTCAAAACAGTCTCAGCACCAATTTTCGTTTGCCCTTTCAAGGTAACATTGGCTTCGATTTGAACTTCAGGAGCAATCTCAACATCAATATCGATATAAGTTGCTTCTGGATTGACAAAGCTGACCCCATTGACCATATGCTGACGATTAATGCGACGACGCATAACTGACTCAGCTGTCGCAAGAGCCACACGGTCATTTACCCCAAGACTTTCATCAAAATCTTTCAAAGTATAAGCACCAACTTTTTCACCAGCTTCACGGAAAATACCAATGACATCTGTAATATAGTATTCGCCTTGAGCATTGTTGGTATTGATATTTTTCAAAGCCTCAAACAAACGCTCGTTGTCAAAGACGTATGTTCCAGTGTTGATTTCCTTGATTTGTTTTTCAAAATCTGTAGCATCCTTTTGCTCAACAATACGAAGAACTTCAGCATTGTCATTACGAACAATTCGTCCATAGCCAAAAGGATTATCTGTTTCAGCAGTCAAGATAGTGGCCACATTTTTATGATTGATATGGAAATCAATCAAGTTTTTCAAACTTTCACCTGTGATTAAAGGAGTATCTCCTGCGATAACCAAGGTGTGACCTGACAAACCTTCTAAGATAGGCTCTGTCATCATAACTGCATGACCCGTTCCTAACTGTTCAGATTGAGTCACAAATTCTGTCTGTCCAGCCAAGACCTCTTCAACCAATTCCGCCTTGTGTCCTACAACTGTTACTGTCTTTTCAGGTTGGATAGCTCCCACACTACGGAAAACATGTTCCAACATAGAAATACCCGCAACCTTGTGCAAAACTTTTGGCAAATCAGATTTCATGCGAGTCCCTTTACCCGCTGCTAAAATAATGGCATAATTTGACATAATCTTCTCTTTTCTCTAGAAATTCCCTTTTATTATACCATATTTCAAATCATTCCGCGCTCTTGAATGAAAAAATGCTCTAAAGTCCTTTCCTTAACCCATTTTTTGAGTATTTTTTTTGATTTTTTCCCATTTTTAAGGTAAAATTATGAGATATGAGAAAGAAAATTAATCCACTTATTTTATTTGGTTTTTTTGGGATTATAATTTTCATTTTAATCCTGAATCGTCCTCGTTTTGAGGATCATCCTGTAAAAACAAAGTCAAATATCGCGCAAGTAGAGACACAAGCGCTACACAATATAGATAAACCAGTAATTGATGTTTCTGGTTGGCAACGTCCTGAGGAAATTAATTACGATACTCTGTCTCAAAACATTTCTGGAGCTATCGTTCGTGTCCATAGTGGCGCTCAGTCTTCAAAAGAAAACGATGCTTCCTTTGTTAATGGGGTAGATAAGGCCTTTAAAACCCATATTACCGAGTTTCAAAAACGAAATGTCCCAGTTGGTGTCTATGCCTTTGTAGCTGGAAAAAGTGTCCAAGAAATGGAAAAGGCCGCTGAAGTTTTTTATAACGCTTCATCGCCATACAGCCCTAGCTACTATTGGCTAGATGTGGAAGACAAAACTATGTCCAATATGAACGAAGGTGTTGAAGCCTTTCGTGCAAAGCTAGAATCCCTAGGTGCTAAAAACATCGGCATCTACGTTGGGGTCTACTTCATGGAAGAACACAGTATTGATACAGACAAGTTTACCTCTGTTTGGATTCCTTCCTATGGTTCTGACTCAGGATTTTACGAGGCAACTCCTAAGACTGATTTAGATTACGACATTCATCAGTACACATCTAAAGGAAAAATTGCTGGCTTTGACCACGATTTGGACATCAACGTCATTTCTTCCTTAAAAAACAAAGAAGAAACCTTTAGAAAACTCTTTTTAAAACCTTAAAAGCATTTGTTTAGCATTTGCTTTTTCTTTTTGTTTTAGATTGTGATACAATATAGTAAGGATTTTTTGAAATAGAAATAGTTGGAGGAAGTATATGCTCTCATGGTTAGCACGTATTATTAAAGGAATTGTGATTGCTCTTGGATTTATCTTACCGGGAATTTCCGGAGGGGTTCTAGCAGCAATCTTAGGAATTTATGAACGAATGATTGGCTTTCTGGCCCACCCCTTTAAAGACTTTAAAGAAAATGTTTTGTACTTTATTCCAGTTGCCATCGGTATGCTTCTGGGAATCGGCTTATTTTCTTACCCGATTGAATACTTGCTTGAAAATTATCAGGTCTTTGTCTTATGGAGCTTTGCAGGAGCTATCATTGGTACTGTTCCTAGCCTCCTCAAAGAATCAACTCGAGAATCTGACCGAGACAAGATTGATTTAGCTTGGTTCTGGTCAACCTTTATCATTTCTGGATTAGGACTCTATGCCTTAAATTTTGTCGTTGGAACCTTAAGTGCCAGCTTTCTTAATTTCGTCCTAGCAGGTGCACTACTGGCTCTTGGCGTATTGGTTCCTGGCCTTAGTCCATCAAATCTACTTTTGATTTTGGGTCTCTATGCTCCTATGTTGACTGGTTTTAAAACCTTTGACCTCTTGGGAACCTTCTTCCCGATTGGAATTGGTGCAGGTGCAACTCTCATCATTTTTTCAAAATTGATGGATTATGCCTTAAATAACTACCACTCACGCGTCTATCATTTCATCATCGGAATCGTCTTATCAAGTACTCTTTTAATCTTAATCCCAAATGCAGGAAACGCTGAAAGTATCCAATACATGGGGCTTTCACATGTCGGTTATGTCATCATCGCCTTCTTCTTTGCACTAGGAATCTGGCTTGGTATTTGGATGAGCCAATTGGAGGATAAGTATAAATAATGGCAAAAAAAGTTAAAATCAAAAAAACATTGGTGGAACAAATCCTGTCTAAAGCAGGTATCCCACATCAGGGGATTCAAATCAATGCGCTTGAAGGAGAACTTCCGCAAGGTTATGAACGAGATCAGATTTTCAAAACCTTGGCTCTTTTGGGAGATAAAACAGGACCGATTATCGGAATTGTCCCTATCACTCAACACCTGTCAGAAAAGAAATTAGCTAAAATTTCTGGCAATAAAAAAGTGAGCATGATTCCACAAAAGGACTTGGAAAAAACAACAGGTTATATTCATGGAGCCAATAATCCTGTCGGTATTCGTCAGAAACACAATTACCCCATTTTTATCGATAAGATTGCTCTAGACTTGGATCAAATGATTGTCTCTGCTGGGGAAGTGGGTCACAGCATTATCGTCGCACCACAAGACTTGGCTAGCTTTGTAAAGGCTGACTTTGCAGATATCTTGGAGGGCAACCAAGAATGAAACTCTACTTTGTCCGCCACGGTCGTACCCTCTGGAACCAAGAAGGTCGTTTTCAAGGTGCTAGTGGAGATTCTCCCCTTCTTCCTGAATCCATTGAAACCCTAAAACAACTCGGCCAGTATCTCAAGGATATTCCTTTTGATCAGATTTATGCAAGTGATTTACCTCGAGCGGTCAAATCTGCTGAGATTATCCAAAGTCAACTCCAGACGCCCTGTCCTTTAGAAAGTGTTCCTAATCTCCGTGAATGGCAACTGGGGAAGTTGGAAGGTTTGAAAATCGCAACCTTGGAAGCTATTTACCCGCAACAAATCCAGGCTTTTCGTTCAAATCTGGCTAAATTCGACACTCAAATGTTTGGAGCCGAATCCCTCTATAGCACAACAAAACGGACCATCCAATTTATCAAATCACTCAAAGATAGTCCAGCTGAGCGTATTCTAATTGTCGGCCACGGCGCCAATCTTACTGCCAGTCTTCGTACTCTACTAGGCTATAAAGAACCTCTTCTTCGTAAAGATGGCGGTCTAGCAAATGCCAGCCTGACCATTATAGAAACCCATGATTTTGAAACATTTACTCTCGATACGTGGAATGATACTTCTTATCAATGAAGAACTTGATTTTATACTCAATGAAAATCAAAGAACAAACTAGGAAACTAGCCGCAGGCTGCTCAAAACATGGTTTTGAGGTTGTAGATGAAACTGACGAAGTCAGTAACATACATACGGCAAGGCGACGTTGACGTGGTTTGAAGAGAATTTCGAAGAGTATTAGTGTCAAGTTCTTTTTAGTTTTTAAAGATTATCCGTGAATTTCTTGGCTATTTATGATAAAATGGGAGTATCGCAAAAAATGACTCATCGTATTCAATTTTGAGTAAAACTAGGAGGATCCCATGTCAACAGAACATATGGAAGAACTAAATGACCAGCAGATCGTTCGCCGTGAAAAAATGGCTGCGCTCCGTGAACAAGGAATTGATCCCTTCGGAAAACGTTTTGAACGCACTGCTAACTCTCAAGAATTAAAAGATAAATATGCTGACCTCGATAAAGAACAATTACACGATAAAAACGAAACAGCTACTATCGCAGGACGCTTGGTAACTAAACGTGGTAAAGGTAAAGTTGGATTTGCCCACCTTCAAGACCGCGAAGGCCAAATCCAGATCTACGTTCGTAAAGATGCTGTCGGTGAAGAAAACTACGAAATCTTCAAAAAAGCAGACCTTGGTGACTTCCTTGGTATCGAAGGCGAAGTCATGCGTACAGATATGGGAGAACTCTCTATCAAGGCAACCCACATTACACACTTGTCTAAGGCCCTTCGTCCACTTCCAGAGAAATTCCACGGTTTGACAGACGTTGAAACAATTTACCGTAAACGTTATCTTGACTTGATTTCTAACCGCGAAAGCTTCGAGCGCTTTGTCACTCGTTCAAAAATCATCTCTGAAATCCGTCGTTACCTTGACCAAAAAGGCTTCCTTGAAGTAGAAACGCCTGTTCTTCACAACGAAGCTGGTGGTGCTGCTGCTCGTCCATTTATCACTCACCACAATGCCCAAAACATTGACATGGTCCTTCGTATCGCAACTGAGCTTCACTTAAAACGCCTTATCGTTGGCGGTATGGAACGTGTCTATGAGATTGGCCGTATCTTCCGTAACGAAGGAATGGATGCTACTCATAACCCTGAGTTTACTTCTATCGAAGTTTACCAAGCTTATGCAGACTTCCAAGACATCATGGACTTGACGGAAGGTATTATCCAACACGCTGCTAAATCAGTCAAAGGTGATGGCCCAGTTAACTATCAAGGTACTGAAATCAAGATCAACGAACCATTTAAACGTGTTCACATGGTGGATGCTATCAAGGAAATTACTGGTGTAGACTTCTGGCAAGATATGACTTTGGAAGAAGCCAAAGCTATCGCTGCTGAGAAGAAAGTTCCAGTTGAGAAACACTACACTGAAGTTGGTCACATTATCAATGCCTTCTTTGAAGAGTTTGTTGAAGAAACCTTGATTCAACCAACCTTTGTCTATGGCCATCCAGTAGCTGTATCTCCACTCGCTAAGAAAAATCCTGAAGACGAACGCTTTACTGATCGTTTCGAGCTCTTCATCATGACTAAGGAGTACGGTAATGCCTTTACTGAGCTCAACGACCCAATCGATCAGCTTAGCCGTTTCGAAGCCCAAGCTAAAGCTAAAGAACTTGGTGACGATGAAGCGACAGGTATCGACTACGACTACATCGAGGCCCTTGAATACGGTATGCCTCCAACAGGTGGTTTGGGAATCGGTATCGACCGTCTCTGCATGCTCCTCACTGATACAACCACTATCCGTGATGTATTGCTCTTCCCAACAATGAAATAATCTCTTATCCTCTGGCTCTCGTCAGGGGATTTTTTCATAGCCAAAAGAAATAGACTGAAGTTTTCACCTCAGTCTATTTTTCTATTGGACTTTAGAAAGGAAGTTTTTCTTTCTTAGTCTTCTTTTTTCTTACGAGCTACTAGTCCGAATGCACTCAACATTCCAAGAAGTCCAAGACTAGCTAGACCAGTCTTATCTTCTGTACCAGTATTTGGTAATTCCTTCTTGTCATTGGCTACGGTTGTTTCAACGGCTACTGGTTTAGAATCAGTATAACTTGTCTGAACTGGAGTAGCTACTGGTTTTTCTGGACTTGTAGGAGTCTCTGGAGAGCTTGGTTGCTCTTGATTGATTGGTTTGTTCACTTTCTTATAGTGATGTAGTGTATTTCCTTTAGCATCCGTTGTTGAATGACTAAATTCATATCCTTCCAACTCTATTGGATTGTGTTTTCCTTCTTTATCTGAAGTAATACGGTTTCCGTTTTCATCTAGGTATTCCGTTACAATCTGCACAGTTGAACCACCATTTTGAGCAATTGCTCCGCCACCATTTTGTGATTTAGGTGTTACTGTTACAGGAACTTCCACTGTAATCACTTTGCCATTTGGCAACTCTACTGTTACCTTAACTGGATCTTTCTTACCTGGCGTTGTTAAGTCTGGAATGTTTGCAACATTCGTTACTTTACCGCCTTCTGGAATCTTCATTCCTTTTATGTAATTCTCTGGAGTTAACGGTGTGCTTGTTACTGGTGTTTCAATTTCCTTAACTGGAGTAACAGTGACTGGAATATCAACTGTAATCACTTTGCCATTTGGCAATTCAATCGTTACCTTAACTGGATCTTTCTTACCTGGCGTTGTTAAGTCGGGAATGTTTGCAACATTCGTTACTTTACCACCTTCTGGAATCTTCATTCCTTTTGTGTAATCCTCTGGAGTTAACGGTGTGCTTGTTACTGGTGTTTCAATTTCCTTAACTGGAGTAACAGTGACTGGAATATCAACTGTAATCACTTTGCCATTTGGCAATTCAATCGTTACCTTAACTGGATCTTTCTTACCTGGCGTTGTTAAGTCGGGAATGTTTGCAACATTCGTTACTTTACCACCTTCTGGAATCTTCATTCCTTTTGTGTAATCCTCTGGGG
>NZ_RJPX01000032.1:0-22598 GCF_003944325.1 Streptococcus mitis
GTTTGACTTCTTTGGAGACAGTAGTTGGGTCTTTTAGAATGGACTGTCCAATAGCTTTGAAGGTTTCACCGCGCTCTAAGCCCAGTTGGATATCATTACGGTCTGAAAGGGTAAGGTGTTTATGTTTTGTCATAGTGAGCCTCATTTCTAACTCAAACGTCTCATACTTAATTCCACCATAAAAATCCGTTTTAGACTAATTTCCACTTCGGCAAGTCAAGTGGAAGTTGCTTTGAGAAGTTACGTTTTTTTGATGAGAGTAGATATTTATAGACCTCAATTTGACACCATACTTTTTCTATGATAAAATGTAACAAAATTATTTACAACAAATCAAATCTAAATGAAATGGAATTTTTTTATGAAATCACTCAAAGGAATACTTTTTATCATAACTAGTTTTGTCTTGACTATGTTGACTTGGATGAACACTTCTCCCCAATTCATGATTCCAGGACTAGCTTTAACAAGCCTATCTCTAACTTTTATTCTAGCCACTCGTCTCCCACTACTAGAAAGCTGGTTTCATGGTTTGGAGAATGTCTACACTATCCACAAATTCACAGCCTTTCTCTCCATCATCCTACTAATCTTTCATAACTTCAGTATGGGCGGTTTGTGGGGCTCTCGCTTAGCCGCTCAGTTTGGCAATCTTGCTCTCTATATCTTTGTCAGTATCATCCTTGTCGCCTATTTAGGCAAATACATCCAATACGAAGCTTGGCGATGGATTCATCGCCTAGTTTACCTAGCCTATATTTTTGGACTCTTTCATGTCTACATGATCATGGGCAATCGCCTCCTCACATTTAATCTCCTAAGTTTTCTTGTTGGTAGCTATGCCCTTTTAGGCTTGCTAGCTGGTTTTTATATCATCTTCCTTTATCAAAAGATTGGCTTCCCCTATCTAGGGAAAATTACCAATCTCAAACGCTTAAATCACGATACTATAGAAATTCAAATCCATCTTAGCAGACCTTTCAACTATCAATCAGGACAATTTGCCTTTCTAAAGATTTTCCAAGAAGGCTTTGAAAGTGCTCCGCATCCCTTTTCTATCTCAGGAGGTCATGGTCAAACTCTTTACTTTACTGTTAAAAATTCAGGCGACCATACCAAGAATATCTATGACAATCTTCAAGTCGGTAGCAAAGTAAGCGTAGATAGAGCTTACGGACACATGATCATAGAAGAAGGACGAGAAAATCAGGTTTGGATTGCTGGAGGCATTGGGATTACCCCCTTTATCTCTTACATCCGTGAACATCCTATTTTAGATAAACAGGTTCACTTCTACTATAGCTTCCATGGAGAAGAAAATGCAGTCTACCTAGATTTGCTCCGTAACTATGCTCAGAAAAACCCTAATTTTAAACTCCATCTAGTAGACAGTAGGAAAGATGGCTATCTTAATTTTGAGCAAGAAGAAATGCCTGAACATGCAAGCGTCTATATGTGTGGTCCTCTTTCTATGATGAAGGCAATCGCCAAGCAAATTAAAAAACAAAATCCAAAAGCAGAGCTTATTTACGAAGGATTCAAGTTCAAATAACCAACCACATTCTCCTGGAATTTACCTGGAGTTTTTTCTACTCAATCGCCAAAAAACACCGCCAGATTTCTAGCAGTGTTTTGATTTTCTTTATCTTAGTAAACTGTTCTTTCAGTTTCTACATCGAAGAAGTGTGCTTTGTTCAAGTCAAATCCAAGTTCAACTGTTGCACCTGTTTGCAAGTAGTCACGAGCATCAACTTTAGCAACGAATTCGTCTTTACCAACTTGGCAGTAAAGGTGAGATTCTGAACCAAGCAATTCTGATACAGAGATAGTAGCTTTTACAACTGATTCTGGGAATGTTTCAAGGAATGCTTCCTCTGCATTCACGTCTTCTGGACGGATACCGAAGATCAATTCTTTACCTTCATAGCCTTTTTCACGAAGAACTTTCAAAGCACCTTCTGGAACTTTCAAGCGGAAACCGTCTGAAACAATTTCGCTACCAACCAATTTCACGTTGATGAAGTTCATTGCTGGGCTTCCGATAAATCCTGCAACGAATTTGTTAACTGGGTTTTTGTAAACTTCTTGAGGAGAACCGATTTGTTCTACACGTCCAATAGTACCTGTACCAGCAGGGTTCTTAGTTGCTGACATGATAACGATACGGTCTGCAAGTGTCATCGCTTCTGTTTGGTCGTGAGTTACGTAGATAGTTGTAGCCCCGATACGACGGTGGATTTTAGCGATTTCAGCACGCATTGATACACGAAGTTTAGCATCCAAGTTTGACAAAGGTTCGTCCATCAAGAACACTTTTGCATCACGGACAATCGCACGACCCATGGCAACACGTTGACGTTGACCACCTGAAAGGTCAGCTGGTTTACGTTCCAAGAATTCTTTCAATCCAAGGATTTCAGCTGCTTCTTGAACACGTTTATCGATATCTTCCTTGCTGTATTTACGCAATTTCAAACCGAAAGCCATGTTGTCATAAACAGTCATGTGTGGGTAAAGAGCGTAGTTTTGGAATACCATGGCGATATCACGGTCTTTTGGAGCCACATCATTGACAACCACGCCATCGATAGAAGCAGTACCTTCTGTGATGTCTTCAAGACCTGCAATCATACGGAGAGTAGTTGATTTACCACATCCTGAAGGTCCTACGAAAACGATGAACTCTTTGTCTTTGATGTTCAAGTTGAAATCTTCAACTGAATAGTGTTCGCTGTTTGGATATTTTTTGTAAATATTTTTAAGATTTAATTCTACCATGAGGTGAACTCCTTTTGTCTTTTGATAGTTTTATTATATATGAAAACGCTTTACTTTTCTATGGCAAGGTGACCAAAAAAATAAAAAAGTTCTGTGCAACTTGCACAAAACTTTAGAGAATATCTGGTAAAATCAACTGATAACACAAGGTCAGGTCGGTCAATTCCTTCAACTGCAGGCCTGTCAATTCTTCCCATTTATCAATCTTGTATTGGAGAGAATTGCGGTGCAGATAGAGTTGCTGGGCTGTTTTAGTGAGAACAGCACTATTTTCCCAAAGAGAGAGAATGATTTCCTGAATCTGGTCTTGATCCAAAATCATCTGGTGCAGGCAGTCCTTGATTGTCTTCAAGTCCACAAGTCTTTCCCCCATACTCCAAAGATAGAGTTGTGAAAAGGTATGAACACCTTGGTTACCCTGACGCCACCAAGTCTTAAACAAATCCCGCTCTGCTTTGATCAAGTCTGATAGGGCTTGATGTCCAGCCTGAGACCAAACCTGGCCTAACATGATAGACAGACGCAATCCAAAGTCATACTCAACCGCTTCAATCGTATCACTTAAGATAGCTCGTACAGAGGTGTATTTGTCTTGTTGAAGCACGAAAACATAATCCTGAGCTCCAACTTGAAGCACTGTCTGACAGTTGGGAAAAAGAGTCCGCATCATATCTAGCCAAGAAGCTAGATTTTCCTGCTGAAAATAGGAAAGATGGCAATAAACCAACTGAATCTTTTTAAAAGTTTTCGGTGCCTGTCCCTTGCCCTCAATCAGATAAGAATACCAAGGATTGAGCGAACGAGCCTGCTCTTGCTGAGTCAAAAGAGCAACCAACTGCTTTTCACGCTCGCTAAGTCCAGCTTCCTCCAGCAAAATCCACTGCTGAGAAGTTAAAGGGAAAGTGAGATAGCCCTCTCTCTTTACTGGTTGGTTTGAAATCTGAGCTTCAGGAAACCAGTCTTGTAGTTCTTTTGCCATCATGTCCTAGCCCTCCACTTTTTGGATGCACCACGAAATCAAGCTCTCAAGACGTTCCAGATTTTCAGTCATATGGAGATAGCCCATGACTGCTTCAAAACCTGTAGACATACGGTAAGTCACCACATCAGCATTTTTAGCCTTAGTGTGACTATTAGTATTGCGACCACGTTTGTAGATTTCTTCTTCTTTTTCCGTCAGGACTTGCTCCTCTAACATAAGGGAAATCAGGCGAGCCTGAGCCTTGGCTGACACATACTTGGTTGCTTCTTGATGGAGTTTATTAGGTTTGGTCATACCTTTGAGGATGAGGTGGCGGCGAATATACATAGAATACACCGAGTCCCCCTCAAAAGCTAACGCAATCCCGTTAATGAGATTGACATCAATCACGTGTCCACCTCACTCCATCTTTGGTGTCAAGGAGCTTAATCCCTTGAGCAGCCAATTGGTCACGGATCTGGTCCGCTGTCGCAAAGTCACGATTAGCACGCGCTTCTTGGCGTTTTTGAATCAAAACTTCGATCTCTGCATCCAAAACTTCCTCAACAAAGACAATTCCAAAGACTTCTAACATATTCGCAAGAGCTTGCTTAACACTTGCATCATAGTTGCCAGAGTTGATCCACTTGGCCATTTCAAAGACGACTGTGATACCGTTAGCAGCGTTAAAATCTTCATCCATTGCAGCCACAAACTTATCTTTAAAGGCTTGCAATTCTTGAGTATCTACAGTTCCTGTAAATGGTTGCTCATAAGTATTCTTCAGATACTTGAGATTGATCTCTGCATCACGTACTGCCTTTTCTGTAAAGTTGATAGGCTTACGGTAGTGCTGAGTGGCAAAGAAGAATCGAAGCACTTGACCATCGATAGTATTTAAGGCATCATGGACGGTGATAAAGTTGCCCAAGGACTTAGACATCTTGACATTATCGATGTTGACAAAGCCATTATGCATCCAGTAGTTAGCGAAAGTCTTACCTGTTTTTGCCTCTGACTGGGCAATTTCGTTGGTATGGTGAGGAAACTCAAGGTCAGCACCACCACCGTGGATATCAATGGTATCTCCTAAAATCTCTGTCGACATGACTGAACACTCGATATGCCAGCCAGGACGACCAGGTCCCCAAGGACTGTCCCAATAAATCTCGTCTGGTTTAGCAGCTTTCCATAGTGCAAAGTCTACAGGATTTTCCTTGCGAGCTGTTTCTTCATCAGTACGACCTGATGCACCTAGCTCCAAATCTTCCAAGGTTTTATTGGCCAACTTGGCATAGTTGTGGGATTTTTCCACACGGAAGTAAACATCCCCTTGACTCTCATAGGCAAAGCCTTTTTCAATCAAGTCTTCCACAAAGCGGATAATATCAGCCATAAACTCCACCACACGAGGATGGCGAGTCGCAGGTTTGACACCCAAGGCCGTCACATCCTCACGAAAGGCAGCGATGTACTTATCCGCAACCTCCTGAGGCGTGATTCCTTCTTCCTTGGCACGGTTGATAATCTTATCATCCACATCCGTAAAATTAGAAATATAGGCAACCTCATACCCACGGTATTCAAAATAACGTCGAATGGTATCAAAGGCCACCGTTGAACGGGCATTCCCCACGTGGATATAGTTATATACCGTAGGCCCACAGACATACATCTTTACCTTACCATCCTCAATTGGGACAAATTCTCGCAAATCACGAGACATGGTATCATAGATTTTAATCATAAAATAATAGTCAGGAAAACCAAAATCCAAGAACACTTAGTTTCATTACTAAGAATTCAATTGAATTTCAGTCCGAATATCTCTAGACTTCGGAATCCCTTGCTCCTTTCTCATTCAGATAAACTACCTGGGGTTGTTTGACAAAGCCGATTTTTTCATACAAGCGCTTGGCACCTACGTTGCTGTCTTCTACTGCAATCTGAAATTCCTTATCATTTTGCTCAATCAGTTGATTGACTAGAGATTTTGCTAAGTAGCTTCCATAGCCTTTCCCACGTTCAGGTTCCGATATTGCCAAACCATAGAAGTAATTCGTATTAGTCGATAAATCTACCGTGCAAGTTCCAATAACCTGACCGTCTTTTAATAAAATATATAGGCAACTTTCTAGATCCTTCAGGGCTTCAGCGACATATCTATCCACAACTTCTCTCGATTCATGTTCCTCTAAAAATGCCTGAAATTTTAACTGGCTAATTTGCTCCTGATACGAACTATCTGCTAACAAAACTTCAAGAGTGGAAAATTTTGCTAGCTGATAAGGTCTTCTATCCTTACCTAACCAGGTTTCTGTCTCTTTATCCTCGACCAATCCCCAGTTACTGACAAAATCAGGATGACGTTCTAGAAAAATACGTTCTGTCTGAAAAGTGACTGAACGAATAGGGAAAGAAGCCGTTTCTTTTTCAAAACTCGTAAACAGAGCACGCGCAATTCCCTGACGGCGATGATTGGGATGAACCAGTATCGTCACTTCCACATCTTGATCATCTGCATAGACAGTTAATAAACCAACAAGTTCGCCTTTTTCATAATAAAGGAAAAAGGCGGGCATGTTTGGATCAAAATTAAGCATGTTAGAGAGATAAGGATCACGATAGGTACCGTCATAGTTTTGACAACAGTTAATTAGTTTTTTCGCCTCAGATAACTCCTCTTGGCTCAACTTATTTCTTGCTTGAATCATATAGCCATCCTCTACAAACCAGACGATCTGTGACTGGCATCTTTAGCCTGCTCGAGTTTATTGACGTAGTACTCTCGTTTTTCTTCGACTTCATGAATGACCGGCTCATCCTTCTTACCATGAAGGCGGACAATCTTAGCCGGAATACCGACAACTGTCACATCACTAGGTACGTCTGCCACAACAACTGCTGCAGCACCGACTTTGGCATTTTCACCGATTTCTACTGGTCCGATAACTTGAGCATGGGCTGATATGAGAGCTCCCTTTCGCACGGTCGGATGGCGTTTGCCAACATCCTTACCAGTCCCACCAAGAGTTACTCCGTGGTAAAGCATAACGCCTTTTTCAACAATCGCTGTCTCCCCAATCACCAGGCCAGATCCGTGGTCGATAAAGACACCTGATTCGATATGGGCACCTGGATGAATCTCAATCTGAGTCCAAAAGCGCCAGAACTGACTGTGCATACGAGCCAAGAGTTTGAAGCCGTGCTTCCAGAGAAAATGTGAAAGACGGTGGGCCGCCAAGGCCTTGACACCTGGATAAGTCAGCAAAACCTCCAAAGTGGTGCGGGCCGCTGGATCATTTTCTTTTACGATATCAATGGTTTCGCGCCACCATCCCATACATTTCTCCTTTTCTTATTCTGAATCTTTTGGTGTTTCTGTAAATTCTTTCTTAGATTTGTGGTCCTTGTGATGACGTGGGCGGTGAGGACGTTCTGATTTTTCACCTTTTTCATCACGTTCAGGTTTTGGCGGACGAGGAAGAAGGGCTTTCATAGAAGCATCCACACGTCCTTTTTCATCAATCTTGATCACCTTAACATCAACTTCATCCCCGATTGCTACCAAGTCTTCGACATTATTGGTACGCGTCCAAGCCATTTCAGAGATATGAACAAGGGCATCCGTCTTGTCAAAGAGGTTAACAAAGGCACCAAATTTCTCGATACGAACGACTTTAGCACGGTAAACTTCGTCCACCTTAGCTTCACGAACCAAACCAGCAATGATTTCTTTGGCACGGTTAATAGCATCTTGGTCGCTAGAGTAGATAGATACATTTCCTTCTTCGTCGATATCAATCTTAACGCCTGTTTCAGCGATAATCTTGTCGATGGTTTCTCCACCCTTACCGATGACAATTTTAATCTTGTCCACATCAATCTTAATAGTATCAATTTTCGGAGCAGTTGGAGCCAATTCTGGACGAACTTCTGGAATGGTTGCTTCAATCACATCAAGGATTTCAAAACGCGCTTTCTTGGCTTGGGCAAGAGCTTCAGTCAAGATTTCTGCAGTAATCCCTTGGATCTTGATATCCATTTGAAGGGCTGTAATCCCGTCACGAGTACCTGCAACCTTAAAGTCCATATCTCCAAAGTGATCTTCCAAACCTTGGATATCTGTCAAGACTGTATAGTTGTTTCCATCTGAAATCAGACCCATGGCAATACCAGCTACTGGAGCCTTGATTGGCACACCACCAGCCATAAGGGCAAGAGTTCCCGCACAGATAGAGGCTTGAGAAGAAGAACCGTTTGATTCTAAGACCTCAGCTACCAAACGGATAGCGTATGGGAATTCTTCCAAACTTGGCAATACTTGAGCAAGGGCACGCTCACCGAGAGCACCGTGACCGATTTCACGACGACCTGGCGCACCGTAACGACCAGTTTCCCCTACAGAGTATTGTGGGAAGTTATAATGGTGCATAAAGCGTTTCTTATACTCTGGATCCAAACCATCGATGATTTGAGTTTCTCCCATCGGAGCCAAGGTCAAGACTGAAAGAGCCTGAGTTTGTCCACGAGTGAAGAGACCAGAACCGTGCACACGAGGAAGGAAGTCAACAACCGCATCCAAAGGACGGATTTCATCGACCTTACGACCATCAGGACGAACCTTGTCTTCTGTAATCAAGCGACGCACTTCAGCGTGTTCCATTTGTTCCAAGATTTCAGCCACATCACGCATGATACGGTCAAATTCTTCGTGATCCGCATATTTTTCTTCGTAAACGGCTGTGACTTGATCTTTCACTGCTTGAGTTGCAGCTTCACGGGCCAATTTTTCTTCTACTTGAACCGCTTTTTGAAGGTCACTGTTGTAGGCTGCGATGATTTCAACTTGCAATTCAGCGTCCACATGAAGCAATTCTACTTCTGCTTTTTCTTTACCAACTGCTGCAACGATTTCTTCTTGGAAAGCAATCAATTCTTTGACTGCTTCGTGCCCTTTAAGGAGCGCTTCCAACATGATTTCTTCTGACAATTCTTTAGCACCAGACTCTACCATGTTAATGGCGTGTTTGGTACCAGCTACTGTCAATTCAAGCAGCGATTGCTCTGCTTGTGCTTGACTAGGGTTGATGATGATTTGACCATCTACATAACCCACTTGAACACCAGCTATTGGCCCGTCAAATGGAATATCTGAGATAGAAAGAGCCAATGATGAACCAAACATAGCTGCCATTGGTGCAGAGGCATTTTCATCATAAGAAAGCACAGTGTTGATGACTTGGACTTCATTACGGAAACCTTCCGCAAACATAGGACGGATTGGACGGTCAATCAAACGCGCTGTCAAGGTTGCATCCGTTGAAGGACGTCCTTCACGTTTCATAAAGCCACCAGGAAACTTCCCAGCCGCATACATTTTTTCTTCGTAGTTGACTTGAAGTGGGAAGAAATCCCCAGTTGCCATTTTCTTAGACATCACGGCCGCAGTCAAGACAGTTGACTCACCATAACGCACGACAACAGAGCCATTTGCTTGCTTAGCAACCTGACCAGTCTCTACAATTAACTCACGACCCGCAAAAGTCGTTTGAAACACTTGTTTTGTCATTTTAATCCCCTTTGGATTGATAATATTATACGTCTTGCCTACAAAGATCAAGATACAAAGCCGTTAAGCAACTCAAAGGAAAATAGGAAATCGGACGACGGAGCGACTGCTCCTAGGCAGATTTATCTTTTTCCACAGAGTTGTAGGCGAATTCAATTACTCAAGATACCAAGGACGTCAAAAGCAAAGTAAAAATAGGAAACTGACGAAGTCTTCAATGAAGACAAGACAGTTTATCTTTTTTACACAGCTTTTCGGCCGGGTTCAATTACTCAAGATACAAATCATTAGAAAGTTTTGATACTAAAGTATCTAATCCTTTCACGCTAATCGCTATCAGGCAATTAGCTAAATGCTTTACTAACTCTCTCGTCAAATAACATCGATTTGACTCGTTCGTGTCGCTAATCCTTACAGTTTAAATGCATTGTATTTTTTAATACCCTCATCTTTGTATCAAGTACGTACAGAGTCTATTTTATCATATTTTTCTTAAAAAGTGCGGTCTTTACCATTAAAAAGGAACCATTCCCCTCACCTGAGAAGAATGGTTTGCTTTTTATTATCCTAGAGACTGATGATTAAACAAGGCATGGGTTGCTTGGTGGATGTATTTTGCTGTTTCAGCATTGTTCATGGTGTAGAGATGCACACCTGCGACATCCTGAGTTACCAAGTCCACGATTTGGTCCACTGCATAGGCAAGTCCTGCTGCTCTGAGCGACTCAGGGTCATGCTCATACTTGTCTAAGATGGCTTTAAATTTACGTGGAAGATGGATATTCTCACAAGTCTTCAAGAGGCGGAGAGCCTGATTTCGATTCAGAATTGGCATAATCCCTGCATGAATAGGAACATCAATCCCAGCCAATATGCACTTGTCTTGGAAATCATAGAAGCGCTCATTGTCAAAGAAAAGCTGAGTTACGAGGCTCGAACAACCTGCATCTACTTTCTTCTTGAGATTTTGGATATCTGAAATCTGATTTGGTGAATCTGGATGCCCTTCTGGATAACAAGCACCAACAATATCAAAGTGAGGAGCTTGTTCCTTGATGAACTCAATCAAGTCGGTTGCGTAGCGGAAATCCTTTTGTGGTTCCACATTAGGGATAATATCCCCACGAAGAGCCAAGATTTTCTGCACCCCAACCTTGTCCAAGTCGGCAATGGTTTCAGCAACCTTGTCCTTAGTCAAATAGATAGCTGGCAAGTGAGCAATAGTCGGAATCGCCAAATCATTTTGGATAAAGTCAGCCAAACGGACCGTCGTTTCCTTGATATTAAATTTATTATTGCTGGCAGTTACACTGATAAAGTGGGGAGCCAACTCCTGCATATCTTGAAGAGCAGAAATAATGTTATCATTACCCACGGCTGGGTTGGGAGGGAACACTTCAAATGAGAGTGACGGTGTTTGGCGTGACATAGTCTTATCCTTTTCTAGTTGATTTTTTTCGTTAGCTGGATTCCTAGAATCCAAGTGAAACAGGCAGATTGACCAAACAGTGCTTCTAGAGAAATCCTATCTTACAATTTCTCACGCGCAGCTTTAGCTGCTTCAACAAGGCGAATCAAGCTTTCTTTTGTTTCTGGAATACCACGTGTTTTCAAACCACAGTCAGGGTTGATCCAAACTTTCTTGCTTGGCACTTTAGCAAGGATAGCTTCGATTGTATTGTCGATTTCGCCTTCATTTGGCACACGAGGTGAGTGGATATCGTAAACCCCAGGTCCTACTTCTGTTTGGAAGTTTTTCGCTTTGAGTTCGTCTAAGATTTCAAGGTTTGAACGGCTTGCCTCAAATGAGATAACATCCGCATCCATGTTGTCTATAGCTGGAATGATATCTGTAAATTCTGAGTAACACATGTGAGTGTGGATTTGTGTGTCTGATGCTACTGTTGAGTGTACCAAGCGGAAGGCAGGAATAGCCCAGTCAAGGTAGTCTTCGTACCAGTCGCTACGACGGAGTGGCAATTTTTCACGAAGAGCAGCTTCGTCGATTTGGATGATTTTCACACCAGCAGCTTCAAGGTCAAGTACTTCATCCTTGATAGCAAGGGCGATTTGAAGAGTAGAATCCTTGATAGAGATGTCTTCACGTGGGAATGACCAGTTGAGGATGGTAACAGGTCCAGTCAACATACCTTTAACAGGTTTGTTTGTACGGCTTTGTGCATAGCTAGACCATTTAACAGTGATAGGGTTAAGACGAATTACATCACCCCAGATGATTGGTGGTTTCACCCCACGCATACCGTATGATTGTACCCAACCATTTTTAGAGAAGAGGTAACCTGACAAGTTTTGACCGAAGTACTCAACCATGTCATTACGCTCAAATTCACCGTGAACAAGGACATCAAAGTCGATATCTTCTTGCCATTTGATCCATTCATCGATCGTTTCAGCAAGGAAAGCGTCGTACTCTTCTTGAGACAATTCACCTTTACGGTAAGCCAAACGTTTCGCACGAACTTCTTTTGTTTGAGGGAATGAACCGATCGTTGTTGTTGGAAGAGCTGGAAGTTTGAAAGCTTCTTCTTGAATAGCTTCACGTTCTGCAAAGGCTGGCAAACGAGTGTAGTCTGCGTCTGTCAAGCCAGCGATACGCGCACGAAGTTCCGCATTTTCACCAACACGCTCAGTCGCAAAGAGTTCTTTGTTAGCTGCAAGTGCTTCTTCACCTTGACCATTGCGGATAGCATCCAAATCACGAATCTCATCCAATTTTTCAACTGCAAAGGCAAAGTGGTTCAAGATAGCTGGTTCAAATTCTTCATTAGCTGTTGTAAATGGCACATGAAGAAGTGAGCATGAGCTTGTCAAGACAATGTTTTCAGCTGGAATTTGCTCAAGAACAGCCAAGCTCTTTTCGTAGTTGTTACGCCAGATGTTTTTACCATTGACAATACCTGCATAAAGAGTCTTGTCAGCTGGGAAGCCACCTTTAACCAATTCAAGAGTTTTCTTACCTTCAACGAAGTCAAGACCGATAGCATCTACTGGCAAGTTCACAAGATCAGCGTAAACGTCACGAACGTCTCCGAAGTAAGTTTGAAGCAATACTTCAAGACCTTTTTTGTCAGCCAAAAGTTTGTTGTAAAGGTTCAAGAAGAGAGCTTTTTCTTCAGCTGTCAAGTCTTTGACAAGAGCAGCTTCATCCAATTGGATACGAGTCGCACCAAGTTCTGCCAATTTAGCAAAAACTTCTTGGTAAGCAACAACTAAGCTGTCTACGAAGTCTTCTGCTTTCACACCTTCTTCAAAGTCTGACAATTGAAGGAAAGTAAATGGACCTACAAGAACTGGGCGAGTGTTCAATCCAAGTTCTTTAGCTTCTTGAAACTCATCAAAGATTTTGTGACCTGCAAGTTTGACTTGAGTGTCTTTTTCAAATTTAGGAACGATGTAGTGGTAGTTGGTGTTAAACCATTTTTTCATTGGAAGGGCACGAACATCCCCTTTTTCTCCTTGATAACCACGTCCCAAAGCGAAATAGCGCTCAAGGTCAGACAAGTCCAAGTTTTGAACTGAAGCAGGTACCACATTGAAAAGGAAAGCTGCATCTAGGAAGTTGTCATAGTGAGAAAAGTCATTTGATGGAATTTCAGTGATGCCTTTTTCTTTGACAATGTTCCAGTGTTTAGCACGCAAGTCTTTTGCTGCAGCAAGGAGTTCTTCTTCTGAGATTTCTTTTCTAAAGTATTTTTCAGTTGTAAATTTTAATTCGCGGAATTCGCCCAAACGAGGGAAACCGATGATTGTAGTTGACATGATGTGTCCTCCAAAATTTGTTGTTGAAACTATCTTAACAGAAAAGAAATCATCTGTATAATTGTAAAAAATTAGGCTTTGATATAGTTTGAAACTATATCTCTGTTTTGAACAAAAGAAAAGGACCTGAGACAACTGCCTCAAATCCTTTTTGTAGCTTGTTTTATCGCTGTATTTTAGTTAGACTGGTCAGACGTGTTATTAGTAATTCTTATAAGTGACTATGGCTTGTTATTAGAAAAGACTATAGGTTGATTTTTCTTTTGTAATTCTGATATTTCCCTGAAAAGTGCGGACGGGAGGTAAAATTATCCAGTGGATGATTTTAGCCAACCAAGTAATTTCATCCCTATCAACCTTTTTTCTGTTCAAGTGGGACGACTGCTAGTGTCTTTCCTAAACTGGCTAAAACTTTCAAGACTGTATCCAACTGAGGACTAGTCTTTCCTGTTTCCATTCTAGCTATAACAGGCTGGCTTACTCCACTAAGTTCTTCTAGCTTTTTCTGACTGATGCCTTGCTCATGTCTGGCTTCAATCAACTCACTCATGATAGCCACTCGCATATCACTTTCAAGAATTTCCTCCTTGGTAAAGAGTTCAGATCGGACATCCTTCCAATTACTACCAATAGCACTATTCTTCATCACTTAACCTTCTTTCTTTTAAGTCCTTTAGTTCACGCTTGGCTTTTTCAATCTCTCTCCTAGGAGTTTTCTGAGTCTTTTTGACAAAATGATGTAAAAGGACAAAACTCCCATCAAGCCACGCTACAAATAAAATTCGATCTCTCAGAGGTCTTAGTTCCCATATCTCATCTTCCAAATGTTTCATATAGGGTTCCCCAGCTCTCGTCCCATGCTGACTGAGCAACTCGATATAGTCATTTAATTTATTGAGTTTGATGCGGCTATCCTTACTTTTCTGACTAGCCAATTCTCTCATATAATCCAAGACTGGCTCATTTCCATTTTTGTCCTTATAGAAGTAAATCGTATGCACCAAGCAACCTCTTTCTAATTAAATTATAACTCAAAAGTTATTAAAAGTAAATCCTAACATTTATAAAAAGAAGACCTTAGAAAAATTCCAAAGGTCTCATCTTTATTATTCGAAAAAATTACGAGAAGAGTTATAAATTGAAGGCAATCCTTACTATTATTCCAGCTCTATTCCCTTCTCTCGGAGATTAGCCAGACATTCCTCATAGTAGGCGTCGTCATGTTCGCTATATATAGGACTAGTCAACTTCTCCTCTGCTAAATCTTCATAGAGAGGGCAAGTCTTACCACGGTAGTTCTTGTCCAGCCACTCTGGACTGACATTGTAGCCACGGTTAGCCATCTCCTCCATGATCAAGCGATGATAGGCATAGAGACGATAGGGCGAGTGGGTAAAAACATAGTCCACCGTCGCATGCTTTCTGCCCCAGCCATTACCACGAAGGGCGCAGCATTCTCGGTGTTGTCCCAAAAGTTGAGGACGGGGAAGTTGTGAAATCAAAACCTCATGCCAAAGTCTCACGGGAGTCTCCTTTCAGTAACGTCGAATGTTGCAAGTAGGTATTTGGATAGCGTTCAAGCAAGTCTCGAGTCTTAGCGATTACATCTTCCTTGGAAGCCTGACCAAAGCGGTAACGATCCAGCAAGAGCATATAGTCTTTGCGCTCAACATCTGTCGCTTTCTTTTTGAAATATCCCCAAATATGCTGAAAAGCATTGCAAACCTGACCCCTGTGTTCTGGGATTTGACAGGCGCGGTCAATCATCTCTTGAACCTTACTCAGTTCCACCACTTCTTGCTTGAGATACTGGCGAAGCTCATTGTATATGTTACTGGAATAGCTCAAAACGAGGTATTTATTTCTAGCCCAGAGTTGCTGGCAAAGGGCACGTTGGTTGTTATTATTCATAATTCACATTATACCACGATTACTCTATGAACTCAGTCACTTTTACATCGTAAGCATTCTGAAGATTGAGCCAAGTTATCATCGAGATATTAGTGACCTTTGCTAACTTCCGAGCAATATCATTACTAATCGATTCCTCACCATTCACTAATTTACCGAGCTCCATTTCAGAAATTCCTAAACACTCTGCAAATTCTTTTTGCGTTACGTTATACTCTTCAATCAACTCTTCAACATACTGACCTGGATGAAAAGCAATCAGATCTTTGTATTCATTAATTTTATTAGTCATAGTGATTGCTGACCTCCTATATTTCTATTGAACTTATTGGACTACAAACTGTTTGTCAGGATGTTATTTATAATTCTGAATCTTGTCAAACAATAACGCTAAATTAGAATATCCATTCGTCATTTCATTTTGTTTTATAAATTGCCATGATTGTTCGTAATCGTCTGTCGGGCATCTGCTTTGGAAAAGTGCTAAAATCTCTTCTACTCCTGCATCGCCTTTTTCTTCATACTGGTCTATCAAATCATCAGCGGCACCTATTTTTTCATGATTTGGTAATATCTTGCCAAATAAAACATGCTCCAAATTAACAGAATTATAATACACAAAAGTTTGAACCAACTTCCGCTTAACCAACAAGGAAGTCCCATCTTTAATCAACTGATTGACATGCCTTGCCTTTCTCTGTCTCGTTTCAATAATATCCATTTTCTTCTTCGTCGTTGAAAATAGTAGCCTCCGAGTTTGTAAATCATATTGAAATGAATCTGTCCCTTCCATAGAATCGTCTACAACTAAAGAAGTTGGATTCATAAACATGCCATCTGTATCTGTTACAAAGGCAACAAACAGTAAATCACTTACTTCCCATTTTTCTGTAGCAAGAACCTCGCAAATTCTATCACTTGCAATTTTCGTTCCAGACGAGGTAGAATATCTCCTATCTGAAAAGACATCTCCATACATCACCTTTAGTGTGATATGCATATTCTCCAATCGTTCTACTAATGAATCTGTTACAAATCCTACAACAGTCTCATCGGATTCTCCCTCTACAAATACTAGAATAACCTTTCTACTTTTATTCGCCAAGCTTTATCCCTGCCTTTCTCAAAGCTCGTTTAATTTTACTATTAGAGACTCCTTGATACAATTCTTCTTCGTGTCCACCCAGCTGAATTCCTCTCAAGTAAATATCTCTTAAGTTATTGCTTGGCTTAATGCCAGTTAGACGGATATAACGATTTGTCGGACAAGCTGTTGAGAACACAACCTTGTAGGAAGGAAGTTTTTCTAGTACACGTAGATTATGAGAAGTAAAAATGAGTTGTCCTTTGGCACTTTCAGAAAAAATTTCAATCAACTCGCCTAGTAGATATTCAAATACACCTGCATCCAATTCATCAATGACAGCGATAATATTCTCCTTATTATATACTTCCACCAAAAAACCAAGCATACTAATAATTTTACGAATCCCTTCAGATTCGTGTTTTAGAGAGAATCTTTTACCTGCACGATTGGAAATAAAACTAACATTTCTTATTTTTTGTCCATCACTTCGAATCTCTATCTCACTTGCTTCCATTTCAAGTCGCAAGTCAGGGATAATAATGGGAACAATTTCATTCAAATAGTCAATCGTACTCTCATAAACACTATAAATTTCTTCATTTATAGAAGTTCCTCCACTTTGAAGAAACATAGGGATAATCCCCTGATAACTCACATGAGAGTCACGATTCTGATAGTTAATTGTGATAGGAGTAACCCCACTACTATTCAAACTAGATAACTCTTGGGTGAAGATCCTCAAATTTTGATAAAAGTCTTGAATGACATTATAAATTTCAACAAGCGTCGATAAATCTTGCTTACTTGAAGTATAAATAAATCCTACTAATTCTTTTGAGAAAACAAAGGAACGATTATCATCAATAATTGTCTTTGTTAAAACACTAACTGCGTCCTTTCCCATAATACTTCTTTGAGATTTTAAATAGCCCGTATGTCGCGGTTGCTCTGTATCAAAATTACTTCCCTCATATTCATATCTCAGTAAATAGCGGTATCTAGCCCCAGATTCCAGAGGTTTATAGGCAAGTTCTTCTTTTACAACCATTACATCTTGCACGCCTGTAGGTTCACTTGCAACAAACTCGACTTTATATCGAATGATATAGGTTTCTGGGACTTCTAATTCTAAAGTAATCGCATTTTCCCCTACTTGGTCTATGGCATTAAAAATCCCTTTTGTATGTTGTGGAATAGACTCTCCTCTCATCAAGGCAGATAGAACTTCAAATACATCTACAACAGCTGTTTTCCCAGAGCCATTCTGACCATAAATTCCCGTTACATTGATAAAGTCAGATTTATTTTGAAAATCAATAACTCCATACTGCACGTTCTTAATATTCTCTATGATGAGACTCCTTAATTTTACCATGATTTCGGACTCCTTAGTTTTTCTCATCTTAATTATATCAAAAAAAGTCATTTTACATGACTTTTTTTGATTTATTTTCTAATTTTTTCTCTATTATTTGAAAACCAATTCTATTTCCTACTCAACATTCACATATCTATTAAGCAATGAGGATGCAAAGCCGTAGTGTTCAAATACTCTACAATTGATATACAAAGCCGACTCCCCATCATCCTTCAAACTCTTTCAAAAACTTTTTGAGTTCAGCATCGGCTTCTGGTGTGGTTCCGCGTAGTTGACCGAGCATTTCGAGTAGGGAAGCGGTTTGGTTTTGGATTGCTTCATTTGTCGTGTTAATCTTGCTGACGATATCTGTCAGTGGCTCGACTTCTTCCTCCTCAAAGGTGTCCACATAGCGAGGGATATTGAGGTTATAGTCATTTTCGACGATTTCTTCATAACTTGCTAGATGGGCAAACTTATCAATCTCCTTACGAGACTTGTAGGCTTCCAGAATCTTGTCGATATGAACATCCGTCATGATATTCTGGTTTTTCCCCTTATCAAACTCTTTAGAAGCATCGATAAAGTAGACATCACGATTGGTACGGTTCTTTTTGAGAATGATAACCGTTGTCGGAATGCTGGTATTAAAGAAGATATTGGCAGGTAGACCGATAACTGTGTCAATAGCCCCTTCTTCTAGCAAGGACTTGCGAATGGTCCCCTCCGCATTGCCACGGAAGAGAACACCGTGAGGAAGGACGATAGCCATAACTCCATTATCTTGCTTGAGATGGTAATACCCATGCAAGAGAAAGGCAAAATCAGCCTTGGACTGGGGCGCCAGTTTCCCAAAAGGAGAGAAACGAGGGTCATTCAGGAATCCAGAGTTTGCTGACCACTTGGCAGAGTATGGAGGGTTCATGAGAACACCGTCAAAGTTGGTCGGTTCCTGAGTCGGCCAGTCTTCATCCAGTGTATCGGCATTGTGGAGAAATTGATTTTCAACAGGAACACCGTGTAGAATCATGTTCATCCGAGCCAAGTTATAGGTCGAAGTATTGAGTTCCTGACCAAAGTAGACCACTGTCTGTGGTTTGTGAGAGTATTTCTTGGCATTGAGCAAGAGAGAGCCAGAACCCATAGTCGCATCATAGATGGTAAAACCTAGTTGATCCTCACGACCCAAAAAGGCAATCTGAGTCATAAGTTTGGCAACAGGCTGAGGTGTATAGAACTCACCAGCCTTCTTACCCGAGTCAGTCGCAAACTGACCGATCAGGTACTCATAGGCATCCCCCAGCATATCACCAGCATGACCAGCCACATCTAGCACAGCCAACTCTTTAATAACTGCCGTCACCGTTTGGTTTTGCTTTTGAGGAGTTTTTCCTAATTTTTTAGAGTAAAGGTCGATATCCTCAAAGAGATTTTCATATAGGCCGTCACTCTGCTCAATATCTCGAAAGCCCTGAGCCAAATCTTCTAACTGGAAAGTCCCTTCATTGACACGCGCTACTAGAGCCGTAAATGTCAACTCAGGCTTGATACTGTAGTTGAGTTCGTCATTCATAACTGCAAGAAGATCCTCGTGGGTGGCCGCATCCTCATAGTAGTTGCGATAGACCTCAAGAGCAGCCTCTAGACTCTCACTACCCTCCTCCATAGTCTCCGCCACGAAAAAGAGCATCTTATCTGACAGATACTTATAAAAGACCATACCCAAGAGATAGGACTTGTAATCATTGGCATCCATCTTAGAGCGGAGAACATCCGCTGAGTTCCACAGGGCTTGGTAAAGCGACTGGGAAGTTTGTGTTGTTTCCATAGTGTTTCTTTCTTTTTATTAATTCAAAAATCTATCTACTGCTTCAATAGTTTCATTTCTAATTCTTCAAAATATTTATGACGTAATTTTTTCTGTAAATCATTATCCAATGCAATACGTCTTAAAGCTTTATCTTTAAAGTTTGGAACTATTTTCGTGTTTCCTCTATGATTAATTATTTCATTTTTTAAGTTACAAATCTTTAATATCCTTGAAAAATCAGATGAATCCAAACTTGCTTCAACGATAGAAGTTATATTATCAACCGTTGAAGATGCATCAAATTTATTTACTAAATTTTTTAAAAATTCTTCAACATCTTCTTTAGTAGGTTTATTATTTTGAATACAGTTACCTTCCATAAATTCATCGAGTCTTTTTTTCAAGGCAATACTTATTATTTTATCTTTCTTTTCTTTACAAGATTCAATGATACTTTGTTGAAGGTTTTCAAATTTTTGTTGTTTTTCTTTGTCATCATCAAAATGTAAGCATGACTTCACGACTGCTTCATCAACAAGCATCATCTCTACTTCATTGAATGGAAGAACAAAAATATTCTGTTCTTTTTGCTCTTGAATACTACTTTTATTCATCCAGTCATTGTCTATAATACCGTATGCCGTATTACCATGTAAAAGTTGTAAATCATTATAGGCTTTTGTATGCTGGATGACCTGTTTATGTCCTTGAACTGGTTTTACAAAACAAAATTCACTGAATAGTTTAGAATAAATCTGATAGTCTATACTAGTTTTAGTTCCCTCACAAAATAGTATTGGTTTCCTTGTACCAGAAACTTCTGCTAATATGGATAAAGGAAATTCTTGAGATTCTTCCAATTGTTCATAATCGAAGTCATAAGGTGCTTCAAATTTATTACACCATATATAGGTTGCATTAGTTCTTGATTGAACAAAGTCCATGTTATGTGAAGCAAAAATGAATTGACAGTCAGGACGTTCTGATATGAGCAAATCCCATAATTCATTATAGACTGCGCCATTTAGAAATGTTTCTGGTTCATCAACCACAATATAGCTATTTTCTGGAGCAAGAAGAACGTTACCAATATAAAATAATACACAGCGTTCCCCATCGCTAAGGCCATTTATACTATATTTATCTCCATTTCTTACAACTTCTAAAACTCTATCATCAGATTCAGGATAAAATGTTATGTCTGGGAAAATTTGATTCCATATTTGCTCCACTCTGTCCAATAAAGCAATGGACACCTCTCCTACTCCCCTAGCATTATCAGTCATTACTTTTGCAAAATCTTTTACCCACAGTGTTATCAGTTTAGTAAAAGTGCCCGAAAAATCATCTTCAATCTGGTGAGTCTGTATTTCAATCGTGTCATATTTAATATTCACCTCTTTCAAATCTTGAATATATTTTTCTTTAGTAATTCCATTACGATTGTGGGTATTAGACACAAAATACAATAGTTTTTGAGCAGGTAAGACATACATCTCATCTATACTATTCTTTCTTAATTCATTAATAAGACTAGTTTTCCCTGCTCCGTTAGCCCCTATAATAACAGTCGTAGAATCTATTTTAGCAATGAAAGAGAAAAGTTTAATTGCTTTAAAATCATTTAAAATTTGAGGTAGATTTATTTCATACGTATAAACATCACTACCATGACAACTAAATATATTTCTTAACCAATTCTCACGTAGTTTTTTATACTTTTCTGTCACATCCTCAGATAAAAACTCATCATCTAGTTCGTTATTAATCAAATCAATAAGAGATGAAAAATCATTATCTACTTGCTGATATTGATTCTCATATGCTTTTTTTTCATAATCAGCTAATTGACTAAAGATATCTTGAAGTCTTTTCTTTTCGGATTCTATATTTTCAATTAATTCTTTAATAGATCTATACATGATTCCTCCTTAAATAAACATATCCTGTAAAAGTTTCTTTTTGAGTGTTTCTAGCTGAGAAATTTTTTCTTGGTGAGAGTTGATGAGGTTATCTAGGTTTGAGAAGTAAGTGCCGATGGCTTGTTGTTCAGGAAGAGATGGTACAGATATTGAAATATTCTCTAAGTATGTGTAATAAAGATTTGCTACACTTCCACCTTCAACTCGTTTGGCAAACTCTTTTCTCATTTTTGCATTAAAATAATATGCGATAAACAACGGATTGTTAGGTGTATTATATACGGAAATCATTTCACCAATTGCAACATCTTTCAGTGACAACCAACTACAATTTGCAAAATCTAATGGATTTTCACCAACCCGAGGTACTAATACCTCATTACCAGAACTCAATTTCAAATTTTCTTTAGGAATCGATGTGTACGAGTATATTTTATCTATTTTTGTGGAGAATTTTGTATACAACTCGCCATAACGTACACACGGTGTTGTTGCCTCATCAGTCACCGACCATTTCGGTGCACTTTTTCCATAATAGAAAGAGCCAAATTCTCCAATTGTTCCTTTCTCCCACTCATCTTCAAATCCATCTAAACGAATCTCAGGAACTGTCTTTCCAGCTTTTGGAAACATCTTGGAAAGCATGGTCGCCTTGAGAGATTGATAGTTAGCAAGATTGTCCTTATAACTAGACAGGAGTTCGTCTAGGTTGCAGAAGAGTGAGCCGATAGCGGATTGTTCTTCAATCTTTGGAAGACTTATTTTCTTACAAAGTAAGTCTTCTTTCGTAATTCCTTTAATTGAAGTTCCTTGCTGCTGTGTACTTTCTTTTTGCAGCATTCTATATATACTATAGACTAGAAAATTAGTATCTTCTTTCAAATCTGAAAGAGACAAAAAATCTTGACTTGTTGCATAATCTTGATCTATAATAGCCAATTTCCCGACACCAACTCTTGTAACAATAGCAATAGAATTTTTAAGAATTAATTTTGCTGATGAATTTCGTAATCCCTCTTCAGAAATAAATTTTTGAGGTATAACACCAAATAGTGTATCCTTTTGAATATCAGATGACTGAATCCACGGTATAGTACCTTCCCAAAAAATCGGCTTTTTTGTACTTGGAGTGCCCCCAGTTTTGTACTGACCAGCTATATCACTAACCTTTACAATAATCCAATTCTGATTGAATTTATCAAATCTATATTTAGGTGATTCATTTTTCATTTACTACTCTTTTCTATTCGAGAATGAATTCGATACCCTAGCGCACTCTCAATTTTTTTCTTTCTATTTTTTAATTGTGCTAACATCAAATTATTAGTATCTGGACTAATTTTATCAAAAATATGTTGAGCACGCTTTGCATAGCTTATAAAATTACTCGGATAATATTTGGATCTCCCAAAATCTGTAT
>NZ_RJPX01000033.1:0-22527 GCF_003944325.1 Streptococcus mitis
CTCTCTTACCAACCTTAAACAAACCATCAGTTATCATTATGGATAATGCAAGATTCCATAGAATGGGTAAGCTAGAACTCTTGTGTGAAGAGTTTGGGCATAAACTTTTACCTCTTCCTCCCTACTCACCTGAGTACAATCCTATTGAGAAAACATGGGCTCATATCAAAAAGCACCTCAAAAAGGCATTACCGAGTTGTAATACCTTTTTTCGAGGCTCTTTTGTCTTGTTCTTGTTTCAATTGACTATAGAATCAAAAGCATATAGTCTACCATGACTATAGCATAAATTTATTATTATCTCTCTAGTTCGAATTCATACTCCATAAAAATCAAAGAGCAAACTAGAAAGCTAGGCGCAGGTTGCTCAAAGCAGCGCTTTGAGTTTGTAGATAGAACTGACGAAGTCAGTAACATATATACAGCAAGCCGACGCTGACGTGGTTTGAAGAGATTTTTGAAGAGTATCAATTGCTCACCTAGTTTACTCATATAGGTTCACTAGTAGATAGTCCCCAAAGAGGAGTTGCAGCTCAGATGAACGACATACTCGTCGTACCCAAAAAAACGAGCACTTTCGTACTCGTTCTCTGATATAAACTACTGATTAAAGTGAGTTTACGTCAACTTTGATACCAATACCTTGAGTAGTTGTGATAGTCAAGTTTGTTACGTAAGTTCCTTTAGCTGTAGCTGGTTTTGCTTTTTGGATTGTTTCGTTGAAAGCTTTGAAGTTTTCAACCAATTTTTCAGCTTCAAATGATACTTTACCGATGATTGCTTGAACGTTACCTGCACGGTCAGCACGGTAAGTGATTTTACCACCTTTAGACTCTTCTACTGCTTTAGCAACATCCATTGTTACAGTACCAGTTTTAGGGTTTGGCATCAAGTTACGTGGTCCAAGGACACGTCCAAGACGTCCAACAAGAGCCATCATATCAGGTGTAGCGATAACTACGTCGAAGTCCAACCAACCGTCGTTGATTTTAGCAACAAGGTCATCTTCACCAACAAAGTCTGCACCAGCAACTTTTGCTTCTTCAGCTTTTGCACCACGTGCGAAAACAAGAACGCGTGAAGTTTTACCAGTACCGTTTGGCAATACCATTGCTCCACGGATTTGTTGGTCAGCTTTTTTAACGTCGATGTTCAAGTTGTAAGCAACTTCTACAGTTGCGTCAAATTTTGCAAAGTTAGTTTCTTTTGCAAGTGCTACAGCTTCTTCTACGCTGTATGCTTTTGTGCTGTCGATTTTCTCAAGAGCAGCACGAAGTTGTTTGCTTTTTTTAGCCATTTTCTATTCTCCTTGTAAGTGGTTCAATCGATTTTCATCTCCCACGTCACTTCTCGAAATGATGAAGTCTTGCGGGTTTTCAGTCTATTAGACTCTTTTCCTACGGCCTTAAGTTCCCTTGCTGTACCCAAGTACAAGCATCAGTCACTTGCCTAGTATGAAAAGCAACTAATAGACTGCTGTGAGATTTTCTACTGTGTTATTGATTAGTCAACAACAGTGAATCCCATAGAACGAGCAGTACCTTCGATCATACGCATTGCAGACTCTACGTTTGCTGCGTTCAAATCTGGCATCTTAGTTTCTGCAATTTCTTGTACTTGTGCACGAGTAACTGTAGCAACTTTAGTTTTGTTAGGTGTACCTGATCCTTTTTCAACACCTGCAGCTTTTTTCAAAAGAACAGCAGCTGGTGGTGTTTTAGTGATGAAAGTAAATGATTTATCTTCGTAAACTGAGATAACAACTGGAATGATCATACCAGCTTGGTCAGCTGTACGAGCGTTGAACTCTTTTGTGAATCCCATGATGTTGATACCAGCTTGACCAAGAGCAGGTCCAACTGGTGGAGCTGGTGTAGCTTTACCAGCAGGGATTTGCAATTTTACAAGTTTTTCGACTTTTTTAGCCATTTTTAAATCCTCCTTTGTGGTTTTGGCGGTAATTAGAGATTTTTACCTCCCACAAGTATGCTTTACACATACTCATCTATTATACACTATTTATCTATAATTGCAAGAGAAAAGTTTATTTTTTATACTCAATGAAAATCAAAGAGCAAACTAGGAAGCTAGCCGCAGGCTGCTCAAAGTACCGCTTTGAGGTTGCAGATAAAACTGACGAAGTCAGCTCAAAACACTGTTTTGAGGTTGTGGATAGAACTGACGAAGTCAGTAACCATACCTACGGTAAGGCGACGCTGACGTGGTTTGAAGAGATTTTCGAAGAGTATTAATCGACGTAATCTCCGCCTTCAAATCCATAGTATTCTTCCAAACTGAGACCACTCTCAGCAATTTCTTTGGCTTCTTTTCCGACATAACGAAGGTGCCATTCCTCAGCCATATAGCCTGTTTCCTTTTCCTTACCTTTTAGATAACGGACAACAAAGCCATAATCAGCAGCATGATCCAAGAGCCATTGGGCTGCTTTTTCTTCTGTCACCAATTCTCCATTTGTGCTAATCACATCAAAGGCCAAACCTGTTTGGTGTTCGCTATAGCCAGGACGGGCAGAGTATCGGTCAGCTGCAGCCTTCCCATCTTGATTGACATAATCTTGATAGAGCTTGGTCTGAGTTTCATAACTTCTAAAACCACTATAATGGTCACTGATTGGGAAACCTGCCTCTTGCATAGCTTTGATGAGTTTGAGCAACTCTGCCTTGGCTGTCGGATTTTCCCCTGGATTGTAGTCTTTTGACAAAGGATAGTGCTTATTGGCTACGATGATTTCATCGTATTTTCCTTGGATACTGTAATAGTCTCCTTTGTTGACCACTTCTGCTTTTTTCTGGGCATCTCCTTGAGATTTACTGCCAACTGTTCCATCAGTCTTGGCGGCTTGTTCTGTCTTAGCTGCGCCATCTTCAGTTTTTGCTTTTTCTTGTGAACAAGCTGCTAGACTCAAGGCTAGCAAGGCTGTCAAGACAAGGTATCTTTTTTTCATCTCTACTCCTTTATTTCTAATAGTTTATCTAGTTCTGACGATAAACATTTGACTAATCTTTTAATCTCATCTGGTTTTACTTGGCAGGTTTCTGCCGTCATTTCTTCAAAGGGAACCCACCAAACTGGCCCACGACCTTTGAGACCGTGGCCGTTCATATCATCTGTTCGTCTAGGAAACAGATGCCAATGAAGATGGGCATCACCATTTCCTAGCAGTTCGATATTCATTTTCTAGGTAGCAAAGGCCTTGGCAACTGCCTCTTGGACCAAACTCATTTCCTCTAGAAAACGGAGTTTCGTTTCCTTTTCTAAATGGTGCAATTCCGTGACGTGTTCCTTGGCTAGAAAAAGACTATAGCCTGCAAAATACTGGTGATCTCCAATGACAAGATAGCCTGTTTCCAACTCTTTGACAAAGTAAGGATTTTCCCCAGCCTTGATGAGCTCAATTCTCTGACAAATTAGGCACATATTAGTCTACCAATGCGCTTTTAAGATAGGCATCAACCATACGCTCTGTTGCGACCACCGAGTCAATATGGGTACGCTCATAAGAATGGCTAGACTCGATACCAGCACCAAGAAGGGCATGTTTAACCTCTGCCCCTGCAGACATGGCTGCTGAAGCGTCCGAACCATAAAATGGATAGATATCTAGCTTAAATGGAATATCTTGTGCTTTCGCCAAAGCGACCAAATGTTGACGGAAGTCATAGTGATAAGGCCCTGAAGCATCCTTGACACAGATAGACACTGTGTATTCGTCTGTCTGCTGGTCATCGCCCATGGCTCCCATATCCACAGCCAGATATTCTACTACCTGAGCAGGGATATTAGAGTTTGCACCGTGTCCCACTTCTTCGAAGACTGAAAAAGCAAAATGGGTTGTTACAGGCAACTCAATCTTCTCTTCCTTATAAATACGAAGCAGGTTGAGCAAAATCGCTGCACTGACTTTATCATCCAAATGACGAGACTTGATAAAACCTGTCTCGGTCACGACAGTTCGTGGGTCAAAACTGATAAAATCACCGACTTCAATTCCCAAGGCACGAGTTTCTTTTTCATTAGTTACTTTTGAATCCAAACGTACTTCCATGTTGTCCTGCGTACGTTCTGCAGTTCCTGCATCCTTGTAGACATGGCAAGAAGTTTGGTGTATAAGGATGGTTCCTGATACCTTTTGACCTGTGCTAGCCACATGAACGGTACAGTTTTCTCCTTCAATCATGTTCCAAGGAAAGCCACCGATACGATCCAGTTTGAGACGGCCGTCTGGTTTGACAGCACGGACAATGGCACCAAGCGTGTCCACATGGGCAGTCACATAGCGGTATTGCTCATCATTTTGACCTTTGATGGTTACATTGACACCGCCCTTGGCTGTGCGAACCGGCTGGTAGCCAAAACCTTCTAGAGTCTTGACTAAATAGTCTGAAATCTCACGAGTGAAGCCGGTTGGCGACTCAATGGCTGTCAGTTCTTTGATATATTCTACTGTTTGATTCATTTCTTCACCTCTTTTGCTACCTATTATAACACATTTATCATCGGATAAAAAAAGAAAATCACTCCTGTAGACTTGGCCACAAAAGTGATTTTATACTCAATGAAAATCAAAGAGCAAACTAGGAAACTAGCCGCAGGTTGCTCAAAACACTGTTTTGAGGTTGTAGATGGAACTGACGTAGTCAGTATCCTACACATACGACAAGGCGACGTTGACGCGGTTTGAAGAGATTTTCGAAGAGTATTAGTGATTATTCCATTTCAAAAACATCACTTTCTTGCTTGTTTGGTAGAACCAATGAGAGCAAGATTCCGACAATAGCTGGCACCAACCATGGGAGAGATGCCTTAGCCAAAGGAAGAGCGTTAACAAGGTTTGCAAGAAACTCAACCTTAAATGAGCTTCCTAGTACGCTTGCAATGGCAATAGCTGTAACCACAGCAATTGTCAACTGCATACCTGGTTTTGAAAGGGCCACAAATTTGTTGACAATGACAATCATGACGATGGCAATCGTGATTGGGTACAAGATAACTAGTACTGGAATGGAGTACTTGATAATCGCATCAAGACCTAAATTAGCAATGGCAAATCCAATCAAAGTAAAGGCTGTCGCATAAACCTTGTAGCTGATTTGTGGGAAACGCTCATTAAAGAACTCAGCTGTTGACACAATCAGACCAACTGTTGTTGTGAAGCAGGTTACGGTAACCATAGCTGCAAGGAAGAGTTGAGCTGTTGAGCCAAAGATTTCTTGAGTGGCTTGTGACAAGATGTAAACACCTGGTGTTCCACCTTTCATCGCTTCAGCTGGTACTGGGAAATGATTTCCAAGGAAACCTAAACCAATGTAAAGAGCGCTGAAAGCAAGGGCAACAACGATACCAACCACCCAAATAGTCGAAATGTATTCTTTCTTACTTGAAAATCCAAGTTGTTTCAAGGTTTGAACTGCGATTACACTAAAGGCAACTGAGGCAAGGGCATCCAAGGTATTGTAACCTTCGAGGAAACCTGTACCAAAAGCAGAAGCTTGATAAGCTGCTGAAGCAGCTTGAGGGCTTGTTCCACCGTATTTGATAGCTCCTAGAACAACCAAGATTACAATCAAAATCGCAAAAACTGGTGTTAAAATACGACCGATACGGTCCAAGATTTTAGATGGATTGAGCGAGATTAGATACGCTGCCGCAAAGTAAAGAAGAGTAAAGACAATCAAACCTAGACCTTTATTTGCATCCGACAAAAGGGGGCTAATCCCTACTTCGTAAGCCGTTGTAGCAGTACGTGGAATAGCAAAGAATGGACCAATTGACAAATAGAGAACTACGAGATACAGAGTCGCAAACCAAGGCGACACCTTTGTTGAAATCTCGTGAATATATCCTTTAGGATTTAGCGTTCCAACAATAAGGGTCAAGACGGCGATACCGACGCCTGAAAAGACAAAACCTGCGATGGCAGGAAGAAAATGTTCTCCAGATAGAGCACCTAGAGAAGGCGGAAAAATCAAGTTCCCCGCACCAAAAAATATTCCAAACAGGAGCAAACCTGTTAGGGCACCTTTTTTAGCCATGAAAATCTCCTTCATATTTATAAAATACTGACTTAGTATACCATGATTAGGAGTCTGAAAAAAGCATCACGAAGTAAAATGTTAAATGTTTTTAAGATTCTAAAAAGTATGAATTATCTAAAAATAAAACTCTCCTACCTAGACAAAACCAAGTAGGAGAAAATTCTTACGTTTAGAGTTCTTCAAAGGCAGTCATACCACCTTGTACATTGATAACATTATAACCTTGTTCAGCTAGGAATTGACAAGCATGCGCTGATCTAACCCCAGCTTTACAAATGACATAATGCAAGAGGTCCTTGTCCAACTGATCATAGCTATCAGCCAATTGACTAAGAGGTAGGTTGTGAGCACCTTCTAAATGAAGAGCTTCAAACTCATCCACTTCTCTCACGTCCACGAGAGAAAGTTGGTCGTTTTGGTAAAGCTGGTAAAATGCGTCAAAGGTTATTTCTTTCATTCTTTTTCTCCTAATACTCTTCGAAAATCTCTTCAAACCACGTCAGCGTCGCCTTACCGTGCGTATATGTAACTGACTTCGTCAGTTTTATCTGCAACCTCAAAGCAGTGCTTTGAGCTGACTTCGTCAGTTTTATCCACAACCTCAAAACAGTGTTTTGAGCTGACTTCGTCAGTTCCATCCAGAACCTCAAAGCTGTACTTTGAGCAGCCTGCGGCTAGCTTCCTAGTTTGTTCTTTGATTTTCATTGACTATAAAATTGTTTTAATTCTTTTTTTCAAATCTGGCACCACTTCTGCCTCAAACCAAGGATTTTTGGCCATCCAAATTTGATTTCGCGGTGAGGGGTGAACCAGTGGAAAATAGGTTGGCAAGTAGTTCTGGTAATATCTTACTCGTTCTGTCACCTTGCCACTGATTTTCTCTTGTAAATAATAGGCTTGGGCATATTGCCCAATCAAGAGAGTTAACTGAATATCTGGTAATTCTTGCAAGAGCTGAGGATGCCATTTTTCGGCAAAGCCAGTTCTCGGTGGCAGATCACCTGACTTGCCATGCCCTGGAAAGTAGAAATCCATAGGCAGAACAGCAAAGTAGCCTGAATTGTAAAAGGTGTCCTCATCCACACCTAGCCACTCCCGCAATCGGTCACCACTCTTATCTTTCCAGTAAAGGCCTGCTTCTTGAGTTTTAAGGCCAGGCGCTTGACCGATGATATTGATGCGAGCAGTCTTTGGCGCTGCAAAGAGAGGCTCTATTTCGCGTTCGGTATAGCTGGCATTCTGCGGATCTGCCATAATAGCCTGCTTGATTCTTTCGATTTGAGACATCTATTTTCCCTCCAAAAAGAAGTCTAAGCATACAATCTCAGACTTCTATCGTTTTATTTGATCAATTCGTAAATAGCTTCGGCATAGATTGCTGCTGCTCGGAAGAGATCGTCCAAGGCGATAAATTCATTGGCTTGGTGCATGGTGTCAATTGAGTCTGGGAACATGGCACCATAGGCAACACCTCTTTCTAGCAAGCGACCAAAGGTACCACCACCGATAACTTGTTCATGACCTTGTAGGCCTGTTTGTTTTTCATAGACATTCAACAAAGTTTGCACAAGTGGATCTTCCATTGGCACATAGTGAGGCGTATGTCCGTGTTCGGACAAGCTAACAGAAGCAACTGGCAAGTTTTCAAGGATTGACTTGATTTGCTCTGGACTTGTTCCTTTTGGATAGCGGATGTTGAGGGCAATAGTATTGTCAGCGCTTGTTTCATCAAAGCGGAAGACACCCGCATTCATAGACAGAGCACCCATCTTTTCATCCACATGAGCAATCTTGAGATTTTCCCCCTCATGGTCATTCAAAAGAATTTTTCCAGCGATGTCAAGGTAGTCTTTTGCTGGACCAGCAAAGTCAAACTGGCTGAGGAAGAGGGCCAGGTAAGTTGCACCATTGACACCTGAAGCAGGCATAGCACCATGGGCTGATTTACCAATAATCGTCACCTTGTATTGGCCAGTTTCTTCTTGAATTTCTCCTCTGAGCTTGTGTTCTGCAACAAAGGCATCTAGTTTGGCTTGCAAGTCAGCCAAGTCACCTGAAACAACTGCTGTTGCTGACTCAGGTACCATGTTTTCACGTAAGCCACCCGTAAAGCTGTGAAGACGAGCGACACCATTGTTTTCTCCTGCAAAGTGGAGGTATTCTGTGATATTTCCTTTTTCACCATTGATGATAGGGAATTCAGCGTCTGGAGAGAAACCGAAGTCTGGTTTCGCAAGTCCTACGTGCTCGAAGTAGTAGTCCATGTCTGCCCAGCCTGATTCTTCATCTGTTCCGACGATGAAGCGAACTTTCTTAGAAGTTGGAAGACCCAATTCTTTGATGATTTTCAAACCATAGTAACAAGCTGTTGTAGGCCCCTTGTCGTCCGAAGCCCCACGCGCATAAAGGCGGCCGTCTTTGATAGTTGGTGTGTAAGGATCTGTGTCCCAACCGCTACCAGCTGGCACCACGTCCATGTGGGCAAAAATTCCGAGAACTTCTTCTCCGTCACCAAACTCGAAATGTCCTGCGTAGTTATCAACATTCTTAGTTGGATAGCCATCTCGGTCAGCGATTTCAAGGAATTTTTCCAATGCTTTTACTGGACCAGGTCCAAATGGATGTTCAGCATCAACCTTGCTGTCATCACGTTCTGAGTTGATTTCCAAAAGGCTAAACAAGTCAGCCAAGAGGTCTTCTTTGCGTTTTTCTACTTCTGCTGTAAAATCAATTGCTGTCATTTTTTTCTTCTTTCTATCTTTTCTCGATGATTTCATCCACTGGCAAGCGGTAGCTTGGTTCCAATTTTTCGTCTGTGTACCCCACTGTAATCAAAAGTTCTGGACGGAAACGGTCTTCGATATCCAAAACTTCGTTGGCTTTTGATTTGTCAAATCCAAGTATAAGATTTGATCCGATTCCTTGGTCTGTAAGAGCGAGAATCAAGTTCATGGCAACTAAACCTGCATTGAGAGCCAAGTAGTCGCTGACCTGTTGTTCGTTGTAACGGGCAAATTCAGCAGGCAAGTTCTTCATGAAGTATTGTAGTTGTTCTTCTGAGAAATTCTTTGCTCCACCAACTCGGGCAATCTTACGAGCACGTTTAGCCAGATCTGTATCTGTAAACAAGGCAATAGTTACAGGCGCTGATGATACCTGTTCAAAGTTTGAACCATAAGCCAATTTTGCTAGTTCGCATTTTTCTCACGAACCACCACAAATTTCCATGGCTGGCTGTTGTGGGCGCTTGGAGCCAAGGTTGCGATTTCGATAGCCGTACGCACATCTTTAGGATCCACAGGCTTATCAGTGAAATGCTTGGTCGCATGACGTTTTTTATTTAATTCAAGAAATTTCATAATCGATTTCCTTTTCTAATTCTACTGCTTCCATTCTACCATAATTTGAAAGAGCTTGCAGGGATTTTTCATGATTAAGTTTTTTTATCACAACCATAAAAAATATATATTGGTTCATCGGGAATGTTTCTGATAAACTAGCAGGTAACTTTACATTTGAATGGAGACATTATGAAAAAATTTAGCCTATTACTAGCCATCCTACCATTTTTGGTTGCCTGCGGGAATCAAGCCACACCCAAAGAGACCAGCTCTCAAAAGACAATCGTCGTTGCTACAGCTGGTGATGTACCACCATTTGACTACGAAGATAAAGGCAATCTGACAGGCTTCGATGTCGAAGTTCTGAAAGCAGTGGATGAAAAACTCAGCGACTACGAGATTCAATTCCAAAGAACTGCTTGGGAGAGTATCTTTCCAGGACTTGATTCTGGTCACTATCAGGCTGCAGCCAATAACTTGAGTTACACAAAAGAGCGTGCTGAAAAATACCTTTACTCACTTCCAATTTCGAACAATCCCCTCGTCCTTGTCAGCAACAAGAAAAATCCTCTGACTTCACTTGACCAAATTGCTGGCAAGACAACTCAAGAGGATACTGGAACTTCAAATGCTCAATTCATCAATAACTGGAATCAAAAACACACTGACAATCCCGCTACAATTGATTTTTCTGGTGAGGATATCGGTAAACGAATCCTTGACCTTTCTAACGGTGAATTTGATTTCCTAGTTTTTGACAAGGTATCCGTTCAAAAGATTATCAAGGACCGTGGCTTAGATCTCTCAGTCGTTGATTTACCTTCTGCAGATAGCCCCAACAACTACATCGTTTTCTCAAGCGACCAAAAGGAGTTAAAAGAGAAATTTGATAAAGCGCTCAAAGAACTCTATCAAGACGGAACCCTTGAAAAACTTAGCAATACTTATCTAGGTGGTTCTTATCTCCCAGATAAATCTCAATTACAATAAGATATACTAAAAGCGATTGGACCAGCCAATCGCTTTTAGTTTGCATTGGTTATCTTAGGGAACTCTTACAAAAAATCAAAAAAATTCTTCACATCTTCTACATACCCATGCTTTTCTATTAAGCTTGCTAATAATTCCAGATTGTGCCCCTGATAGTTATCTTCACGACGTAGTTCTTCATACATTTCGATAAAGGGAAGCCCCTTGGACTTAGCCAATTCCAACTCCGCTTCGTAGTCATAAGCGACTTTACGAAATAGGATATTTACCAATTCCCCATCTTCAACTTCTATCACGGCATACTGGGCACGGTGATTTTTTAACGCCTCCCAATTAAAATAGGGCATGCCAATCGACCCTGGATTGATGACTTGTTGCCCTTGACTGCCGTAGCGAAGCAACTGCTTGTGGACATGACCATAGATTGCCACGTCCGTTTTCTCATCTAGCAGTTGGTCAAATTTTTCTGTATCATTCCCAACCAACAAGTCACCCCCATAATTTTTGTAAGGTAAATTATGAGAGAGAGAAAAACGCAGTCCCTCAACTTCTTTCTTCTCCAGCAATGGTAAGCTTCGTAGCCAGACAATCGTTGCAGGATCCATTCGCTCCATCAAAAACTGGGTCATTCGCATTGACTGGATTTCTTGTGGATCTTCCAAACCGTATTCACCATCCAAGGCCTCAAGGACACAATCATCCCAATTTCCTCGAACACTGGCTGTGATAGGAAGGTCCTTTAGCAGGGCTACCAAGTCATTTGCACCTGGACCAGGAAGAAAAATATCTCCCAGAAGCCAGTATTCACTGACTCCTTGGTTTTTAGCATCTGCAATCACTGCTTCTAGGGCAGTTGTATTGCCATGAATATCTGATAAAATTGCGATTTTATGGTTCATGATGGTCTCCTTCTGTTTGATAATCTACTCTTTCTTCCGCCACTTGAGCTAATTCCACTTCTTCCTGCGGACTCAACTTTCTTTGCACAGCCTCTGCTACTGCTCTTGGTACTCCAACTCCGACAATCTCATCCACACTGGCTTCCTTGATTTTGGTCAAAGACTTGAAATGTTTCATGAGATTTTGCTTGCGTTTAGGCCCCAAACCTTCAATCCCATCCAATTGGGATGAAAAGGAATTTTTGGAGCGCAGTTGGCGGTGGAAAGTAATAGCAAATCGGTGAACCTCATCTTGGATGCGTTGGAGGAGGAAAAATTCCTGAGAATTGCGAGATAACTCCACCACCTCCAGCGGATCTCCAAAGAGCAATTCATGGGTTTGGTGCTTGTCATTTTTTTGCAGACCTGCAATGGGGATATCCAAGCCCAGTTCTTCTTGGATAACCTGCTTGGCAATATTGACTTGACCTTGTCCTCCATCAATCACAATCAAATCTGGAGGAGTCAAACCGTCACGTTGAACTCGACCATAACGCCTGCGGATAACCTCTCTCATACTGGCATAGTCGTCTGGTCCAACCACAGTCTTAATTTTATACTTACGGTAATCCTTCTTACTAGGTTTTCCGTTGACAAAGACTACCATGGCTGAAACAGGACTGGTCCCCATGATGTTGGAGTTATCGAAGGACTCAATGCGAACTGGAGTTGGGATTTGAAGCAAACGTCCCAGATTTTCAATAGCCCCTTGTGTCTTTTCGACAGATTTTTCTAACAGATTGAACTTCTGCTCTAGACTGACTCGAGCATTCTTTATAGCCAAATTGACCAGCTGTTTTTTCTCTCCACGCTGGGGTTTGAGAATCTTGGTATCCACCAAGGCCTTGACGGCTTCTTCATCAATATCCTGCGGAATCAGTACCTCATTGGGAACCAGGTGAGATTTTTCTTGATAGAATTGTCCCACATAGGTTAGAAAGTCCTCATCCGGATCATTATAATAAGGGAAAAGATTGACATCGCGCTCAATAAGCTTGCCCTGACGAACAAAGAAAACCTGAACACACATCCAGCCCTTGTCCACATAGTAGCCAAAGACATCCCGATTTTGGAGATCCTTAGCCATGACCCGTTGCTTGGTTCGAAGCGTTCCAATGGCCTGAATTAGGTCACGGTATTCCGCTGCACGCTCAAATTCCATAGTCTGAGCTGCCGCTGCCATTTTCCTCTTGAGGTCATCGATGATTTTGTCATCCTGCCCTTTTAAGAAGTCATAAACCTCCTGAGCCATGGACTTGAAATAGGCCTCATCCTTCTTACAGATGGTGTGGGCCATGCATTGGCCTATATGGTAATAAAAACAAACCTTAGAAGGAGGATTGGTACACTTACGAAAAGGAAAAATCCGATCCAGCAATCGCTTGATTTCATTGGCTGCGCCCACATCTGGATAAGGACCAAAATAGAGACCGCCGTCTTTCTTGACCTGACGAGTAATAATCAAACGAGGATAGCGCTCATTGGTGATTTTGATGAAAGGATAGGATTTGTCATCTTTGAGCATGATATTGTATTTGGGCTTATTTTCCTTGATCAGGTTGATTTCTAGGAGAAGTGCCTCAATATTGGACTCCGTAACGATAAATTCAAAATCTACAATTTCAGATACCAGAGCCTCTGTCTTAGTATCATGACTTCCGCGGAAATAAGACCTCACGCGGTTACGCAGGTTTTTAGCCTTTCCTACATAGATAATGGTGCCATTTTTATCCTTGTGAATGTAACAACCAGGGCTGGTCGGCAAAAGCTCTAGTTTTGATTTAATCAAGTTGTTCATAATTCCATTATAGCAAAAAAGTAGGGAAAGATAGTCCCCTACTCATTGGTCTCATATAATTTTCGAAGTCTTTCAACATCCTCTTCCTGGATACCATAAAAAGAACCTGCTGGCTGCATGACAGACTTTTCATCTGTATGGTCCAAGCCAATCGCATGACCCAACTCATGTTCTGCCGTATGGACAATGCGCTCATAGGAATAGCCATAGTCTGGATTAGACAGATAATAGTGATTCAGGCGCACCGTTACAGACAAGAATTGCCCCGTCAAGAGATTGGTCTGACTTTCCGCCTCTCCTGCCACAGGAGTGCTTCCGTCATTCATCTCAGTAGCCAAGATATCCGCTTTGCCGGACTCAGTCACAATTTCAAAGTTAAAAGCACCAGTTTGATTCCAATTCTGGATTGCTTCTAAATAAGCTTCTTGAAAGCGTGAATCCATCTGGGGATCCAAGTAAATACGAGCAGAAGCCTGTGGCCATCTTCCTTCAGAATGCTGGTGGCTATCTGTCTGGTTCAACTTAGGCAGTTGCCCTGTTTTTTCCCATTGGTCGATACTTTGTTGACCAATCTTGACTGACCGTTCTGCTTGCTTTAGCGCTCCTTGAAAATCCCCGTTCAGATACCAGAGAAATCCAAAAGCAAGAGTGCATAAAAGAAAAACAATCCAAACCAGGCGCCAAAACAAACGCCACACAAAAGAAAAGAAAGCTCCTATCAAACGAAAAAGCCAGCGCATGTCCCTCCACCTTTCTAGAAAATAAAGACTATTTTACTAAAACAAGCTGAAAGAAAACTAAATTATGACAATCTCTCTTCTAATTTAAAATCAATCGGTAGGGTTGCTAAGAACCGTTCCAATTGTTTTTCCCAATAGTACCACTCATGAGTTCCAGCGCTATGGCTATAGGTCACATCAAAGCCCAGTCCTTTAAGATTTTTCACTGCTAGATTATTGGCTTCGTACAAGAAATCCTGCTCGCCACACCAAGCCCAAAGCTTGGTTTTTTTATCCGATTTTTTAGCCAAACTTTCAAGAGAATAAGGACTAGCTGTCCAATCTTTTATCTCCCCAAACACTCCTCTCCAATAAGCCGGTGTTCCCAGATTTTGGCTTTCAGGAGAAAAATCTTGAAAGCTAAGGGCACCTGAAAAACTAGCTGCATGAGAGAAACGATTTGTAGCAAGAGCCAATTTAAAGCAGCCATAGCCCCCCATAGAGAGACCAGCGATAAAGGTCTTTTCACGCTTACTAGTCATATTAGGGAAGAAGCGTTTCAGGACCTGTGGCAATTCCTCTGCTAGAGCTGTGTAATAGTCGAAACCATACTGGGTATCGGTGTACCAACCGTTGCTGGTATTGGGCATGACGACGATAAGGTTAGTTCCGCGAAGCAAACGTTCCACATTGGTCCGCTTAAGCCAACTATTATGATTACCAGACATCCCGTGCAAGAGGTACAAGACAGGGATATCTTTACATTCTGGTTCTTCAACTCGATTGGCATCGGGGTAAAGAACATTCACCCCCCACTCCATATCCAAGACTTGTGAGTAATACTCGATTTTCATTACTGCCATAATTTTTTCCTCTATTTTTCTATAAGAAAAAGCCGAAATTCGACTTTCTCTCTGTTTATTTCAACGATTATTTTACTTCCATAACTACTGGTAAAATAGCTGGACGACGCTTGGTTTGGTCAAAGAGGTACTTGGTCAGATTATCACGAACCTTCCCTTTGAGATCTGCCCAGTCAAAGTCATCTCCTTGAAGGTACTCTTCAACCGTTTGGTTAATCAATTCTGAACTTTCACGGAGAATATCGCGGCTCTTCTTGAGATAAACGAATCCACGCGTGTGAACACGAGCCTTGGCCACAATTTTCTTCTCACGACGGTTAACTGTGATTGCTACGATGAAAATACCATCCTCTGACAAGACCTTACGGTCACGGAGGACTACATTACCAACATCACCAATGGCATTCCCGTCAATCAAGACATCCCCTGCCGAAACCGCTCCAGCTGGGACAAAATCTCCATTCTCATAAGCCATGCTGGTTCCCTTTTTAGGGATGAAAATACGTTCTGGCAACATACCTACTGCCATCGCAGCCTTAGCATGAGCATCTAACTCACGGTATTCCCCTTGAATTGGGAAGAGATACTTAGGTTGCAAGAGATTGATCATCAACTGCAAATCACGCGCATTTCCGTGACCTGACACACGCAAGCTTTGAGTAATCAGTTTGACAACACCGCCAGCTTGGTAAATCATGTTTTCCACACGCGCCATAACTGCTTCTTTAGCGATAGACGGAGTCGTTACGATATAGACCAAGTCACCGTCCTTGATTTCCACATAACGGTGGCGACCAATCGACATCTTGCGAAGACCATTGATAGGCTCACCCATACGCCCTGTCTCAAGGATAATCAACTCATGGTCCTCAAAGCGAGACATATCTTTTGGCTTAATCAAAAGGCTCTCGTTAGCAAGAGACAATTTCTTAAGGCGAATAGCAGTACGGACGATATTTTCAATATCAAATCCTGTCAAGACCACACGACGACCTGTTGCATCCGCAGCGTCAAATACCTGCTGGATACGAGAGAGGTTGCTGGCTACCGCCGCAACGATGATACGACCATCCCAGTCTGCAATAGTTTGAGTGATTTCATCCCCAACTTCACTTTCGCTAGCCACCTGAATATTGCTATCCGCATTGGCTGAATCACTAAGCAGAGCTAAAACTCCGTCACGACCGATTTCTGCCAAACGAGCGAAGTCTGTCGCATAGGATTCACTAGCTGTCTGGTCAAATTTGAAGTCACCTGTATAAACGATACTACCTTCAGCTGTCTTCAAGACCACACCCAGACTTTCTGGAATAGAGTGGGTCGTACGGAAGAAGGACACCACAGTCCCTCCAAAATCAATCTCCGAATCCTCATCGATGACATGGAAATCATTGAATTTCTTAACTGTATCATTTCCCTTGACAAAGAGTTTGGCCAACTCAATGGTCAACTCAGAGCCAAATACAGGCACCTTGGCTTCCGCCAAGAGATAAGGCAGAGCACCAATGGCATCCGCATGGCCGTGAGTCAAGAAAACCCCAGCGATACGGTCGCTATTTTCAAAAAGGTAGTCCATATTTGGAATAACGACGTCCACCCCTAGTTGTTCATTTTCAGGATATTTGAGACCTGCATCCAAAACGAAAATAGACCCATCGATTTCAGCGATATACATATTTTTCCCATTTTCACGTACACCACCAAGCGTTTTTAAACTGATATTACTCATTTTTCCTCCGAAAGCTTAATTTATCTTGATTATAGGGTTGCTTACCCTTTTATTCTAAAAGCACTATTACTTTTATACTCTTCGAAAATCAGATTCAAACCACGTCAGCTTCGCCTTACCGTAGGTATGGTTACTGACTTCGTCAGTTCTATCCACAACCTCAAAGCAGTGCTTTGAGCTGACTTCGTCAGTCTTATCTACCACCTCAAAGCAGTGCTTTGAGCAACCTGCGGCTAGCTTCCTAGTTTGCTCTCTGATTTTCATTGAGTATTAGCCGAATCTTTTCCTACCATTATACCATTTTTTTGATGATTTTCAAAATGAAGATTTGTTTTCAAAAAAGAGCTGGTTGCCCAACTCTTTCCTACGTCTACTCTTTTTCCATTAAAAAGTCATAAATTTCTTGCACGGTACCCAGCGCCATCATTTCTTGGTCTTTAACGGTTTGTTTGAGATTTTGGTAAATCTGACTTTCTCCGATTTCCCGCTTTGATGCCTCTTTGTTGACTGCCATAACACCATCTTTGATTGTCACAAAGCCTAGTTCTTCAAATACTTGAATCATCTTGACCAGCAAGATTTGTTGGATATTGAGATAAGTTGCCAAATCCTTCAGCTTGTAGCGAATATCAAACTCTGGAAACTGGTAAATGGTCTTGTACAATTTTGCAAACTGCTCTCTAGTCCCATAACCTGTCAGATAGTAGGCCTTGTCAATATCATTTTTGAAATAGACAGCAGAGAAATTCTGCTCCTGAAAAATGGTCTTCAGCAAGGTAATATCCTCAGGAATAGTTTTTACGACAACAGCTTCATTAGTCGCTATATCTGGCAGTTCTCTAGCAAAATCCAAGACTGGAACCCCTTCTGGCAAGACTGCATTCTTCCCACGGATGTTAAAAAGTTGAACACCCTCCACACGCGCATCCACCATCATCAACTGGAGGGCAGTTTGACCATTCCATTGGTTGACAGACAATTTGACTGCCAGCTCTAGATTCTTGGTTTGAGAAAACTCTGTCGCCCATCTGCCTTGGCCAAAGGCTACCACTTCAAAACTCGCCTCACCCTTGGAAATTTTCAACTTGAGATGGGCATTGCCTGCCCCCATAGTACGGGCACTTTCGACCTGAAAATCCTTTATATAAAAGACAGGTTTCTGATTGTCCATGCCAAAAGGTGCCAAACGTTCAAAACTTTTGACCGTTTCCAAGCTAAGTGTCTCCAAATCCAGTTCTTCATCTAAATTTAACTTGTTCTTGCCAGCAGTATCTGCGCCTTTTTCACGGACATAATCTTCCAAGACCTGAGACAAATCTGAGAGTTTCTCCACTTCCAGCGTCATTCCTGCTGCGCCAGCATGGCCGCCAAAGGCTATGAAGAGGTCTCGATGGGGATCCAGAGCCTCAAAAATGTCGACTGCTTCCACACTACGAGCGCTACCCTTGGCACGACCTTCTTCTATATTAAGAACAATAACTGTCTGTCCCAATTCTTCCAACAAACGACCTGCCACGATACCTAGAACCCCAGGATTCCAGCCTTCCTTGGCCAAGACTTGAACCTTCTTCTCAGGATCCACCATGGTCTTGGCTTCTTCATAAATTGACTGAACGATTTCCTTACGCTCTTCGTTTTTCTGGTGAATCATAAGGGCAATCTCATGCGCTTCCTCATCATCAAAGCCAGTCAGCAAATCAATAGCTGGATTAGGGTCATCCAAGCGGCCCAAGGCATTCAAACGAGGGGCAATCTGGAAACCAACCGTTTCTTCTGTTACTTCGTTGGCAGCAATCCCAGCCATGTCCAGCATTTCTTGTAGACCAATACGCTGAGTGTGTCCCAACATTTCCAACCCATACTGAACCAAGATACGGTTCTCATCCGTCAAACTCACCATATCAGCAATGGTACCAATAGCGACCAAATCAAGCAATTCCACTTGTACTTCTTCTAAAAGGGCACAAGCCAACTTGAAGGCCACTCCGCAACCAGCCAAATATTTGAAAGGATAGTCCGCATCAGGATGTTCAGGATGGACAATGGCATAGGCATCAGGCAGGGTTTCAGGCATAGAATGGTGGTCAGTTACAATAACATCCACTCCCATAGACTGGGCTAATGCAATAGCCTCGTGACCCGCAACCCCATTATCCACCGTCACAATCAAGGAAATCCCTTCTTGCTCGATAAAGTATTTATAAACACTAGCATTTGGACCATAGCCATCAGTAAAACGATTGGGCAGGTAAACACGGCACTCAGCACCAAGCTGTTCCAAACTTTCCTTCACAATCGAAGCCGAAGTCATGCCATCCGCATCATAGTCTCCATAGATGAGAATATTTTCCCCTTCTTCGATGGCCTGACGAATACGAGCCACTGCCTTATCCATATCATGGAGTAGATAAGGGTCATGCAAGTCCTCCAAAGAAGGTTCTAAAAATTTTTTCAGACTTTCTTGGTCCTGAATCCCTCTCTCAAATAATAACCGAGCCACCTCAGGACCCAGTCCAGCCTTCTTGGCTATCTTTGTAAAATCCGCATCTTCTACCTGCGGGGCAAACTGCCATTCATAAGTAGGTGTTATCAAAAAGACATCCACTCTTTCTAAGAATTCTATTGCTTCATTATAACACGATTTAGGCTTTTTCTCTATCCAGATTGCTTTTTTATAAAATTTTAGTGAATTTTTTCAGATATGATTTGACAAGGCCATTCTTTTGGTGTAGAATCATGTTATAAAATCTAACACAAAGGAGATTCCTTATGGCTTTAGTAGAATTTGAACATGTCGAAAAATATTACGGAGACTACCACGCACTCCGCGACATCAATCTCCGTTTTGAAAAAGGACAAGTTGTTGTCCTCCTTGGCCCTTCTGGTTCTGGGAAGTCCACTCTTATCCGCACCATCAATGGTTTGGAGGCTGTTGACAAGGGAAGTCTTCTAGTCAATGGTCATCAGGTTGCCGGTGCTAGCCAGAAAGATTTGGTACCTCTTCGCAAAGAAGTTGGCATGGTTTTCCAGCATTTCAACCTCTATCCACACAAAACAGTGTTAGAAAACGTAACACTTGCACCCATAAAAGTTCTAGGAATTGATAAAAAAGAAGCTGAAAAGACAGCCCAAAAATATCTGGAATTTGTAAATATGTGGGACAAGAAAGATTCTTATCCAGCTATGCTGTCTGGTGGACAAAAACAACGGATTGCCATCGCTCGTGGTCTTGCTATGCATCCTGAGCTCCTCCTCTTTGATGAGCCAACATCTGCCCTTGACCCTGAAACTATCGGCGATGTTCTAGCAGTTATGCAAAAATTAGCCCACGAGGGTATGAATATGATAGTCGTCACCCATGAAATGGGCTTTGCCCGTGAAGTTGCGGACCGCATCATCTTTATGGCCGACGGAGAAGTTTTGGTGGATACGACAGATGTCGATGACTTTTTCGACAATCCAAGCGAGCCTCGTGCCCAACAATTCCTCAGCAAAATCATCAACCATGAAAGTGACAAAGTCAAATAAGGAGGCGCCTATGAAAAAGAAATTCTTTTTATCAACAATATTGATTAGCCTTTTGGGCCTGGTTGCTGCAAAACCAGTTCAGGCTGATACCACTGTCGCAGATATTCAAAAGAGAGGCGAGCTAGTTGTCGGTGTCAAACAAGACGTTCCCAATTTTGGCTACAAGGATCCCAAGACAGGGACCTATTCTGGTATCGAAACGGACTTGGCCAAGATGGTAGCTGATGAGCTCAAGGTCAAGGTTCGTTATGTGCCGGTTACAGCACAAACTCGCGGACCCCTTCTAGACAATGAACAGGTCGATATGGATATCGCGACCTTTACCATCACAGACGAACGCAGAAAACTCTATAACTTCACCAGCCCTTACTACACGGATGCCTCTGGATTTTTGGTCAATAAGTCTGCCAAAATCAAAAGCATTGAGGACCTAAACGGAAAAACCATCGGTGTTGCCCAAGGTTCTATCACCCAACGCCTGATTACTGAACTGGGTAAAAAGAAAGGTCTGAAGTTTAAATTCGTCGAACTTGGTTCCTACCCAGAATTGATTACTTCCCTGCATGCTCATCGTATCGATGCCTTTTCCGTTGACCGCTCGATTCTGTCTGGCTACATCAGTAAACGCACAGAACTACTAGATGATAGTTTCAAGCCATCTGACTACGGTATTGTTACCAAGAAATCAAATACCGAGCTCAACGACTATCTCGATAACTTGGTCACCAAATGGAGCAAGGATGGCAGTTTGCAAAAACTTTATGACCGTTATAAGCTCAAACCATCTAGCCATACTGCAGATTAAGGAGGACACCCTATGACAGATTTATCATCTTGGACTGCCTATTTTCAGGATTTTGGACAATTTTTCAATGGTTTCCTCTTCACCCTTGCCCTAGCAATCGGATCCTTTATCCTAGCCATGGTTTTGGGCATCTTCTTTGGAGCCATGTCAAGCAGCAAACGTCCTATTTTACGTATTTTAGCTCGCGTCTTTGTGGAATTTTATCAAAATACTCCCCTCTTGGTGCAGTTTGTTATCGTTTTTTATGGCCTACCTCTTATCAGTGACCATATCATCATGATTCCGATTTATTGGACGGCTGTTCTCTGCGTGGGTCTCTATCACGGCGCCTATATCGCCGAGGTTATTCGCTCAGGTATTCAGTCTATTCCTAGCGGTCAGATGGAGGCCGCCTTGTCGCAAGGTTTTACCTATATCAGTGCCATGCGCTTGATTATCTTACCTCAGGCCTTTCGTATCATACTCCCTCCTTTGACCAACCAAATCGTCAACCTCATCAAGAATACCTCGACAGTCGCTATCATCTCTGGCGTAGACTTGATGTTTGTGACCAAGTCTTGGTCGGCTCTCAACGGAAACTACATTCCAGCCTTTCTAGGCGCTGCCCTGCTCTACTTTTCTCTTTGCTTCCCTGTTGCCCAGTTTGGTCGCAAGATGGAGCAAGCCAACAAAAAAGCCTATTCACTTTAGGAGGTTACTATGGAATCCATTTTAGAAGTTTTGACCCCAGATAACCTAATCTTTATCTTTAAAGGATTTGGCTTGACCCTCTACATTTCTCTGATTGCCATCGTCCTCTCTACACTTATCGGTACAGTTCTAGCGGTCATGAGAAATGGGAAAAATCCTATCTTGCGTATTATTTCCAGCATTTACATCGAATTTGTACGTAATGTTCCCAACCTTCTCTGGATTTTCACTATCTTTTTAGTGTTCAAGATGAAGTCCACTCCAGCTGGTATCACTGCCTTTACTCTCTTTACCTCAGCAGCCTTGGCTGAGATTATCCGAGGCGGTCTCAATGCTGTGGACAAGGGACAGTACGAAGCAGGAATGTCGCAAGGATTTACCTCAACCCAAATCCTCTACCACATCATTCTTCCACAAGCTATCCGTAAAATGCTACCAGCCATCATTTCTCAGTTTGTAACCGTGATTAAGGATACCAGTCTTCTCTACTCTGTTATCGCCCTACAAGAACTCTTTGGAGCCAGCCAAATTCTCATGGGCCGTTATTTCGAACCAGAGCAGGTCTTCAGTCTTTATATCCTGATTGCCCTCATCTACTTCAGCTTTAACCTAGCCATTTCTAGCCTGTCTCATATGCTAGCCAAACGTTGGCAACAAGCTGCAGAATAATACTCTTCGAAAATCTCTTCAAACCACGTCAGCTTCCATCTGCAACCTCAAAACAGTGTTTTGAGCAGCCTGCGTCTAGCTTCCTAGTTTGCTCTTTGATTTTCATTGAGTATAAACAGCCACTCTCCAGTTAAATTGGAGAGTTTTTTTGATGAGGGTAAATTCCCAAACTAAGTTCCACCGCTAATCCAAGTGGAAGTTAGTCTGATAAAAATTGTAAAAACCAGTGGAAATCCGTGTCAGGGTAAGTTCCACTGGTTTTACTAATGCTTGATTTTATTGCTTTTTTAACCAAACTGAATCGAAAAAAAGAGCGCACAAAATCCTCTCATCTGAAAGCGTTTCAGATTAAGTTCCGCTATGGTGGAAGTTAGTGTGAGACGTTTGAATGCGGTTAAAGG
>NZ_RJPX01000034.1:0-22430 GCF_003944325.1 Streptococcus mitis
TTTACTCTCGTGATTTACGCATATAGGTTACGACTACCTTTTTGGACTTTAGAGTTTTAGGCCCCCTTATCCGCTATATACGCCTTACTATCACGTTCCTGTTCGTAGAGCCACGATTTCGCTATCCCTTCCTCTCCCCGCTACCTCACGATAGTCAGGCTTGGGAATCGCTATTGGGTTCACCGGTAGCGGGTGCCCACGGAGGACTTACACCTCAGATGTACGACATGCCCGTCGTACCTAAAAAAGATGAGACCAACCAATCTCATCTTTTTTTCGTATCAAATCTAAGCAATTTTAGAAACTTTATGGCATACTAGACTTATCAATGAAAGCGAGGTAATCTCATGGAACAATTTTTAGATAATATCAAAGACCTTGAAGTCACTACAGTTGCGCGTGCGCAAGAAGCTCTTGATAAAAAAGAAACTGCAACCTTCTTTATCGGTCGCAAAACTTGCCCTTACTGCCGTAAATTTGCTGGTACCTTGGCAAGTGTCGTAGCTGAAACTAAAGCTCACATCTACTTCATCAACAGTGAAGAGCCAAGCCAACTCAATGAGTTACAAGCATTCCGCTCACGCTATGGAATTCCAACTGTACCAGGCTTCGTTCACATTGCAGATGGACAAATCAATGTCCGTTGCGACTCTTCAATGTCAGCACAAGAAATCAAAGATTTCGCAGGATTGTAAAAGATATAAAAAAGAAGGCCCTCGCCTTCTTTTTATATGTCTGTCAATGGTGTTGCGGTATCTGGTGAGGTATCATAAACCTTAAAGTCTACTCCGACTCCCAGATCAGCTTGTGCTAGCTGATTGACCATGGTCATGTGAGCTAGCTCCTTGATGTTGTTCTCCTTAGATAAATGCCCAAGGTAGATTTTCTTAGTGCGGTTTCCCAAGGTACGAATCATAGCTTCAGCACCATCTTCGTTAGAAAGGTGACCAAGATCCGATAGGATTCGTTGTTTGAGTCGCCAAGCGTAAGAACCTGCTCGCAAAATCTCTACATCATGATTTGACTCAATGAGATAGCCATCTGCATTCTCGACAATTCCTGCCATACGGTCACTAACATAACCTGTATCAGTCAGTATGACAAAACTCTTGTCATCCTTCATAAAGCGATAGAACTGCGGTGCGACTGCATCGTGGCTAACACCAAAACTCTCGATGTCGATATCTCCAAAAGTTTTGGTTTTGCCCATCTCAAAGATGTGCTTCTGAGAAGAATCCACCTTGCCGAGATACTTGCTATTTTCCATAGCCTGCCAGGTCTTTTCATTGGCATACAAATCCATACCATACTTGCGAGCCAAAACACCCACACCGTGGATATGGTCTGAATGCTCATGGGTAATCAAGATGGCATCCAGGTCTTCTGGCTTGCGATTAATTTCAGCAAGTAGGCTGGTAATCTTTTTACCAGACAAGCCTGCATCCACTAAAAGCTTCTTTTTTGGAGTTTCCAGATAAAAGGAATTTCCACTGGAACCCGACGCTAAAATACTGTATTTAAAGCCTGTTTCACTCATTCTAGTCTTCTACTTCATCCTCCCATACTTCTTCTTTCACTGCATCCTTATCATAAGGGAGTACAATGGTAAAGGTTGAACCCTTACCGTATTCACTCTTGGCCCAAATAAAGCCATCATGTTGTTTGATAATCTCTTTAGCAATAGCTAGTCCTAAACCAGTACCTCCTTGGGCACGACTTCTAGCACGATCCACACGGTAGAAACGGTCAAAGATACGTGGTAAATCCTGCTTAGGAATACCCAATCCTTGGTCTGAGATGGATAAAATCATCTGATCATCAGTTGTCTTCATGGTCACTGTGATTTTCCCACCATCTGGCGAATACTTGATGGCATTGTTGAGAATATTATCAATCACCTGTGTCATCTTATCTGTATCAATCTCAATCCAAACTGAAGTAATTGGATAATCTCTCACCAGTTCATATTTCTTCTCTTCATCCTGCCCTCTTATCTGATCAAAACGGTTGAGAATAAAGGTTATAAAGGCAGTAAAATTAATCAATTCCACATCCAGGTGGCTAGTTGCATTATCAATTCGTGAAAGATGAAGAAGGTCTGTCACCATCCGCATCATACGGTTAGTTTCGTCTAGAGACACCTTGATAAAGTCTGGCGCAACAGGTTCCAACAAGGCTCCCTCATCCAAGGCTTCAAGATAGGATTTTACACTAGTCAGAGGCGTCCTTAACTCATGACTAACGTTGGAAACAAAGAGTCTCCGTTCCCGTTCTTCCTTCTCCTGCTCTGTCGTATCGTGTAAAACAGCAACCAAACCAGAAATAAAGCCAGACTCACGACGAACCAAGGCAAAACGTACACGAAGGCTCAGATACTCACCATTGGCATCCTGAGAATCAATCATTAGCTCAGGAACTTGGGTAATCAAATCACGAAGTTCATACTCATCTTCAATCTTAAGCAATTCTAGAATACTTTTATTGAGAACATCTTCTTTCTGAACACCTAGCTGTTTCTTAGCCATGTCATTAATCATGGTAATCTTACCACGACGATTGGTCGCAAGGACTCCGTCCGTCATGTAAGAGAGGATACTATGTAATCTTTTACTCTCTTGTTCCAGATTTTCTTGAGTCAAGCGAATTACTTCTGATAAATCATTGAGATTATTGGTAATATTGGTAATTTCAGAGCTTCCCTGCATATCCAATACCTGAGAATAATCTCCTGCAATCAGGTCTTTTACCTTTTGATTGATTTGCTTCAACCGAATATTATCCCGACGATTTTCTAGTAAAAGCAAGGTCACAACTAAAATAAAGCCAAGTAAAATGAGGATAAAGATAAAATCACTGGTTAAAACTGTGTCTTTAATTAGTTTAATCATTATTTCTCATATAATAACCAACACCACGACGTGTTAGGATATACTCTGGACGACTTGGTGTATCTTCAATCTTCTCACGCAAACGTCTGATAGTTACATCAACAGTCCGAACATCTCCGAAATAATCATACCCCCAAACCGTTTCAAGCAAGTGTTCACGCGTAATTACTTGACCGATATGAGACGCCAAGTGATACAAAAGTTCAAATTCACGGTGAGTTAAGTCTAGTTCTCCACCGTATTTCTTAGCTACATAAGCATCTGGTACAATCTCCAAGTCCCCAATTTGCAAGGGTTGGGTTTTCTTTTCATCAGACTCTTGGTTATCTACAGAAGCCAAGTCCGTACGACGAAGAAGGGCTTTGACACGCGCCTGCAACTCACGATTTGAGAAGGGTTTGGTTACATAGTCATCTGCACCAAGCTCTAAACCGATAACCTTATCAAATTCGCTATCCTTAGCTGACAGCATGATAATAGGTACACTACTTGTCTTACGAATAGTCTTAGCAACTTCTAGACCATCAATTTCCGGAAGCATCAAATCCAGAATAATAATATCTGGCTGCTCTGCTTCATATTGCTCTAGTGCTTCACGACCATTAAAAGCAGTTACAACCTCGTAACCTTCCTTGGTCATATTAAACTTGATAATATCCGAGATTGGTTTTTCATCATCTACAATTAATATTTTTTTCATTTGTTCACCTTTTTCTCTACTATTATACCAAAAAAATAACAAGAAGACACAATAGCTAGTCTTTGCTACTGTCTAAGTTGACTTGTGCATAAGCCTGCCAGATTTTTTGTTGGGGTTTGGCAAGTGGGTAATTCTTAAACTCTTCTGGTGAAAGCCAACGAACTTCCCTATCTGAAAAGTCATGGAAGTCAGTCACCTGGCCTGCTAGAATTTGAACATGCCATTTACGATGGCTAAAGACATGCTTGACTGTATCAAAACAACCATCAAGCCAATCAACTTCTAGGTCATAGTCCTGCTGGAAACTCTCTTCTGGACTTGGACCAAAATTGACAATTTCTTCTGCAACCTGATGAAAGAGGTCAAACTGCTCCTCTTGCGGAAACTCATCTACTTCTATCAAGGGAAAATGCCAAAATCCTGCTAATAACTTTTCACTTTCATTTTTTTCAAGTAAAAATTGCCCCTGACTATTTTTTACCACCAAGGCTTTAAGATAAATAGGGACAGGCTTTTTCTTGGGAGCCTTGATTGGATAACGGTCCATGCTTCCATTCTGATATGCCGCACTGAAATCCTTCACTGGACTCTCTTCTGGCCTAGGATTAACTGGTGCCTCAATATCAGACCCTAAGTCCATCAAGGCTTGATTAAAGTCACCTGGCCGTTCTGGATCAATCAAGATTTCCATCATTACCTGAAAAATTTTGCGATTACTTGGAATGCCAATATCATGATTGACTTCAAACAGACGCGCCAAAACTCGCATGACATTGCCGTCTACAGCAGGCTCAGGCAAGTTAAAAGCAATACTAGAAATGGCTCCTGCTGTGTAAGGGCCAATTCCTTTCAAACTAGAAATTCCTTCATAGGTGTTTGGAAATTGGCCCCCAAAGTCAGTCATAATTTGCTGGGCTGCAGCCTGCATATTACGAACTCGAGAATAATAACCCAAACCTTCCCAAGCCTTCAGTAAACGCTCTTCAGGTGCATTCGCCAAACATTCTACTGTTGGAAACCAGTTCAAGAATCGTTCGTAGTAAGGGATAACTGTATCAACTCTGGTCTGCTGGAGCATGATTTCAGAGACCCAGATATGATAAGGATTTTTACTTCTTCGCCAGGGTAAATCTCTTTTGTTTTCATCATACCAAGTGAGAAGTTTCTCACGGAAAGAAATGATCTTCTCCTCTGGCCACATGACGATACCGTATTCTTTCAAATCTAACATATCTCTAGTATAACACAGAAGATTCTAACTGTCCTTTTCCTAGTATTAATACTCTTTGAAAATCTCTTCAAACCACGTCAACGTCGCCTTGGATTATATATGTAACTGACTTCGTCAGTCTTATCTACAACCTCAAAGCAGTGCTTTGAGCAGCCTGCGTCTAGTTTCCTAGTTTGCTCTTTGATTTTCATTGAGTATAAAAAGCCTCTTCCCAAAGGAAAGAGGACTAAATCTTATTGATGAACAGCTTGGGCTGCTGTGATAAGGGTCAACTTGTAAACATCATCTGCATTACATCCACGAGAAAGGTCGTTAACTGGCTTGTTCAAACCTTGCAAAACAGGTCCTACAGCTGCAAAGCCACCGAGACGTTCGGCCATCTTGTAGCCGATATTTCCTGCTTCGATACCTGGGAAAATAAAGACATTTGCTTGACCAGCTACTGTACTTCCAGGAGCTTTCAAAGCTGCAGTTTCAGGAACAAAGGCTGCATCAAATTGCAACTCACCATCGATTTCAAGGTCAGGGCGCAAGTCATGAGCAATTTTAGTTGCTTCTACTACCTTATCAACACTTTCACCAAACCCTGAACCTTTAGTAGAATAGCTTAGCATAGCAATTTTAGGCTCGATACCAAACATCTTAGCTGTGATTGCTGAGTTGATTGCAATTTCAGCCAAAGCTTCTGCATCTGGATTAATATTAATGGCACAGTCTCCAAATAGATAACGTTCTGAACCACGAACCATAAGAAAGGCTCCTGAAGTACGAGATACATTCGGACGTGTTTTGATGATTTGAAGTGCTGGACGAACTGTTGAGGCAGTTGAATGAATAGCACCTGATACCATTCCGTCAACCAAGCCCAAGTATACCAACATCACACCAAAGTAGTTGACATCTTCAACTAAAACCTTGCGTGCTTCTTCTTCAGTCATTTTGCCCTTACGACGCTCCACTAAAGCAGCAACCATTTCGTCAAATTTATCGTAGTGTTGAGGGTCGATGACTTCGTAACCATCTTCAATTCCTTCAATTTCAAGATAAATTTTAATTTTTTCAGGATTTCCCAGCAAAACAGGAATTACTTCTGTTTCTTTTACCAAGCGTTTAGTTGCTTGAAGAATACGAGGCTCTTCCCCTTCAGGGAGAACGATACGAGCATTTTTGCCAACTAGGTTGGCTTTGAGACTTTCAAAAACTTCCATGAGTTTTCTCCTTTAAAAAATAAATTATACTCTGAATTACTTTATTATAGAGTATTAGTTGATAACTGAGTAATAAGATTACTAAAATCATCCGGCAAGGGACTTTCTAACTGCAAATCTTGCTCTAAAAACGGATGATAAAAGGATAGGTAATGGCAATGCAGGGCCTGCCGTTGGATACCGTCGTCCAGACTACCTCCATACAAGTCATCTCCCAACAAAGGAAAACCAATATGAGAAAAGTGAACTCGGATTTGGTGAGTACGTCCAGTGTGCAGTAGAATATCGACCAGGTGAATATTCCCATAAGATGCTACAATCTTGTAGGATGTATGGGCATACTTTCCACCTTTAGCCACTCGCCTAGTGATAATAGAGTCTTCATCACGCGCAATCGGGGCAATAATTTCTCCCTCTGGCTCTAAGTGTCCATCTCCCTTAACCAAAGCAAAGTAGCGCTTCTCAATAGACTTTTTCTGCAACTGCTTGTCTAATCGTGCATGGGCATACCCGTGCTTGGCAAAAAGCATCAAACCAGAAGTGTCTCTATCAAGCCTGGTCACAATATGAACCTGCTGATTTTCATAGTTTTGCTTTACGTAGTAACCCTTGATAAAATTGGCAATGGTATTGGAGTGATTGACACTAGGAATAGAAGCCACTCCATAGGGTTTATTCAAGACTAGAAAGTGGTCATCTTCATAGAGAATGTCTAATGGGCGCTCGATAGCTTCCAGAGTTTCAAAACCTTCCTCAGCTGGAATATCAATAGTCACTCGGTCCCCAATATCCAATAGATAGGTTGCATTTTGCGGTTGGTCATTGACCAGAATAGCTCCGCCTCGAAACTTAATCTTAGCCAGCAGCCCCTTAGAAACCTCGTGCTTTTTTAAGAAGGTCTTAACCTTGACATGCTCATCTGCGATAAATTCAAACCTCATTCATTCACCTCGCCGATGAAAGCATCCTTAACACGATTCCAGAAACTGGTGTGACTCGGTGACGCGACAAAGTGAATCTTATGATGATCGATTTGATACTCGATTCGCTCAATATTTCGGAAGGAATAAACGCTATTGTCAACGGAAATGGTATGGTAATCGTTTCTCGTTGGAATGAGTTCAATCTTATCCTTCTTAGGAACAATAATGGATGAACCCAGCGTTCGATAGACACGATTATTAAGGCTTGCAATTTCCGTCAACTGAAGAGCTTCAATGGTAGGGTGTAAAACAGCACCACCAAGAGATTTATTATAGGCTGTACTACCAGTCGGTGTCGAAACTGTTAGCCCGTCTCCACGAAAACGTTCAAAGGGGACACCATTGATCACAACATCCGCCACCATAGTTCGGTCGGATCTGCGGATGCTGGCTTCGTTGAGTGCTCTAAAAATCTTGACTTCACCATTTTCAAGAAAGACCTTCACATTCAAGACAGGATAAGATATCTTAGCTCCCGTATCAAGTTGCAAATTAGTCACTAGCTTGTCCAACTCAAAATCACGATAGTCCGTATAAAAGCCCAAATGTCCCGTATGAACACCGATAAAGCGTACCTTATCAAGCTGGTTTTCATACTTATGAAAGGCCGACAAGAGCATACCATCCCCACCAATGGAAATAACGATATCTGGACTGGTATCATTGAGTATAAACTGATTTCTCTTCAAACGATCTCGCAATTCATACAAAACCCTTTGACTCTGTGGGTTTCTATTAGCTATCAGGTCAATTCGTTTACCTGTATTCTTCATCTGTATCGTCACTGTTTCCTACACCGTCATTTAATTTTCTACTCAAAGGATCAAAAAGTGCCTGGGCTTCCTGGATATCATCTCGAATTTTGCCCATTTCTTCATCCAACTGATGAGCAATCTTAGCTGTAATTTCCAGTCGCTTCTTAATCTCCTCTGGGAAATCCCCTTGGTACTTGTAGTTGAGAGAATGTTCTATTGTTGCCCAGAAATTCATGGCCAAGGTACGTATTTGAATTTCTGCCAAAATGGTCTTGGCTCCATTGATGGTGTCAACCATATATTCTACTACCACATGATAGGAACGGTAGCCTGAAGCCTTTCGATGAGTAATATAATCTCGCTCCTGTATGATCCGCATATCCTGACGCTTACGCAGAATAGCTACAACTTCTTGGACATCATCTACAAACTGAACCATCACACGCAAACCAGCAATATCCTGTAAATCGTGTTCTAAGGTCGCATAAGTAATACCACGTCGAGCCATTTTTTCTTTTATACTCTCGATTGGCTTGACTCGACCAGTCACAAACTCAATCGGAGAATGCTTATTTTGCTTGCGATATTGCTTACGAATACCACGTAGTTTAATCTTTAACTCACCAACAGCTTGAATGTAAGGATCTAGAAATTCTTCCCATTCTAAGGTCATATATTCTCCCTTGTTCTCATATTATCCTTCAAAAATATCTTTGATTTTTTCTCCAGATTCATATACAATAAATACAAAGCTATTATATCATATAATCCGCTTTCATAGATAAAGAAAAGGTAAGAAAAATGAAACATTTAGAAATTGAATTGAAAACACTACTGAAAAAAGATGAATATGATCGTCTAAAAGAGCAGTTCAGAGGTGTCACTCCTGTTCTTCAAAAAAATTACTACATTGACACGCCTGATTTTGAGCTACGAGAAAAGAAAGTCGCTATGCGCATTCGAACATTTAAAAACTGGGCAGAATTGACACTCAAAGTCCCACAAAGTGTTGGAAACATGGAGTACAACCAAAAATTGCAACTAAAAGATGCTGAAGATTATCTGGCTAAGGAAGAGCTTCCTCAAGGGCTTGTGCTAGATGAATTAGCAAAACATGGTATCCAAAGTAAAAAGTGGCAGGTTCTTGGTTGTCTAACAACGCTTCGCTATGAAATGAAAATAGCTATTGGTCTCATGGCGCTGGATGAAAGTCAGTACTTTGATATTACAGATTACGAGTTGGAGCTTGAAGTTGAAAATCACGAGCAAGGCAAACAGGATTTCCAGCAATTTTTAGAGGAAAATCAGATTGCTTATCAAAAAGCTCCCTCAAAATTGGTTCGATTTGTCAAAAGCATGAAAAATAGCTGAAATAATCTCCATTTTTTGGTAAAATAGAAAAGACAAAAATACTCGAATCCAAGTTAATATATGCTAAACAGAAATGACTTGGCTTCATTAAGTTTACAGAGGACGGTCTATAATGTCAGATATAAAAAACATGAAACTTTTCGCACTCAACTCTAACCAAGAAATTGCACAAAAAATTGCGGATGCTGTCGGTATTCCACTTGGAAAACTGTCATCACGTCAATTTTCTGATGGAGAAATCCAAGTTAATATTGAAGAGAGTGTTCGTGGTTATGATGTTTACATCATCCAATCAACAAGTTTCCCTGTTAACAACCACCTAATGGAATTGTTAATCATGGTTGATGCTTGTGTGCGTGCAAGTGCCCACAGTATCAACGTTGTACTTCCGTATTTCGGTTATGCACGCCAAGATAGAATTGCATCATCTAGAGAACCACTAACGGCTAAACTAGTTGCTAACATGCTGGTTAAAGCTGGTGTAGATCGTGTCCTTACCCTCGACTTACACGCAGTTCAAGTACAAGGTTTCTTTGATATTCCTGTCGATAATCTCTACACTGTCCCTCTCTTTGCTAAACACTACTGTGATAAAGGATTAAGAGGTTCAGATGTTGTTGTCGTTAGCCCTAAAAATTCAGGGGTAAAACGTGCTCGTAGCTTGGCTGAATATCTTGATGCTCCTATCGCCATTATCGACTACCCTCAAGACGATGCAACTCGCAACGAAGGCTATATCATCGGCGATGTTGAAGGGAAAAAAGCCATCTTGATTGATGACATTTTAAATACAGGACGTACCTTCTCTGAAGCAGCTAAAATCGTTGAACATGAAGGGGCTACAGAAATTTATGCTGTTTCTAGCCACGGTCTCTTCGTTGAAGGTGCTGCTGAACTTCTTGACAATACTAAGATTAAAGAAATTCTTGTGACTGATTCAGTAGCAACAAAGGAAAAAACTCCTAAAAACGTATGCTACATCACTGCTAGTGAGTTAATTGGTGATGCTATCGTCCGTATTCACGAAAGAAAACCAGTCAGCCCACTCTTTGCCTACAACAAAAAGAAATAAGGTGATTCTTTGATTTATTTGGACAATGCTGCGACGACTCCCATGTCAGCGGTTGCTATTTCAGCTATGACCGAGGTTATGCAAGAAACCTATGGCAATCCTTCTAGTATTCATGGGCATGGTCGTCAAGCTGGCAAACTCTTGCGAGAAGCCCGTCAGGAACTAGCTCAGTTACTGGGGACAAAACCTCAACATATCTTTTTCACTTCTGGTGGGACTGAAGGCAACAACACTGCCATCATTGGCTACTGCCTTCGTCACCAAGAGCAAGGAAAACATATCATCACAACTGCTATTGAGCACCATGCTGTCCTTGAAACCATTGATTACTTGGTTCAACACTTTGGTTTTGAAGTAACCATTATCCAGCCAGAAAATCAAGAAATCACAGCACAACAAATTCAAAAGGCTTTACGTGACGATACGATTTTGGTTTCTACCATGTTTGCTAATAATGAGACAGGAAACCTACTTCCCATTGCTGAAATTGGCCAAATACTCAAGCAACATCCTGCCGCCTATCATGTTGATGCAGTTCAGGCAATCGGTAAAATCCCTATTCATCCAGAAGAACTGGGCATTGATTTTCTCACTGCTTCTGCCCATAAATTCCATGGTCCTAAGGGAATCGGCTTTCTCTACGCATCAAGCATGGACTTTGATTCCTATCTTCATGGCGGAGACCAAGAACAGAAAAAACGAGCAGGAACTGAAAATCTAGCTGCCATCGTAGGCATGGTTGCAGCCCTAAAAGAAAATTTAGAAAAGCAAGAAGAACATTTTCAACATGTACAAAATCTAGAAACTGCCTTTCTTACGGAGCTTGAGGGAGTTCAGTATTACCTGAATAAAGGACAAGATCATCTTCCTTATGTTCTCAATATTGGATTTCCTGACCAGAAAAACGACCTCTTACTCCTTCGTCTAGATTTAGCTGGAATTTCTATCTCTACTGGCTCAGCCTGTACTGCAGGTGTTGTCCAATCCAGCCATGTTCTTGAAGCCATGTACGGGGCAAATTCAGAACGTTTGAAGGAATCCGTTCGCATCAGTTTGTCTCCACAAAATACTGTTGAAGATCTACAAACCCTCGCAAAAACCTTAAAAGAAATTATCGGAGGTTAGCCATATGGCATTTGAAAAAAACATTCAGTTAAAAAATTGTCGTTACGACTACACTCTTAGCCCTACTGTTAAGAAGTTCACCCTCAAGGACAATACTTTTTTTGAGACAAAGGTTGGTAACTATGAACTGACTCGCCTTTTGGAAAAAGTGCCAAACAGCGGTGAAGGCTTCCAACTCAAAATCATCATTAACAAGGAACTTACAGGCGCTAAAATCAATATCACTGACAAGTTTGGCCTTCGTCTAGTTGATATTTTCAAATCAGAAGACCACCACATTCATCAGGAAAAATTCTACTTCCTCATGGATAGTCTAGTAGAGCGTGGTGTCTTTACAAAATCGGAAAGATAGAGCCCATATGTTTAAACTAACCTATAAGGATAGCTATCATGTAGAGCGGACTCTTAAGTATGAAGATTATGAAGCACTCATGCTAGCTTTGTCAGGATGTGTGACCCTACCAGATACACTTTATGTAACTTCTTTAACCTTTAATGGCCAGGAAGTTTACCAAGGTCTGGTCGGAGATCTCTACCGTTTTCTATCAGATACAGAATTTTTACATCAAAACTAAGATTTTTCTTAGTTTTTTCTTATTTTTGTTGATTTTTTCACAATGTTTCTATAAAATAGAAGAATAGAAAGGTTGTGATTTTGTGAAAGATAAACAGTCTGCTATTCCAAAAGCTACAGCGAAAAGACTCTCTCTCTACTATCGAATTTTTAAGAGATTTCATGCAGAAAAGATTGAACGTGCCAACTCTAAGCAAATTGCAGAGGCTATTGGTATTGATTCAGCGACCGTACGTCGGGATTTTTCCTATTTTGGTGAACTTGGTCGTCGTGGTTTTGGCTATGATGTCAAAAAACTGATGACGTTTTTTGCCGATTTGCTCAATGATAACTCCATTACCAATGTCATGCTGGTAGGTATTGGAAATATGGGCCATGCCCTTCTCCACTACCGCTTCCACGAGCGTAACAAGATGAAAATCATCATGGCCTTTGACCTAGATGACCATCCTGAAGTCGGTACCCAAACCCCTGACGGGATTCCTATTTACGGAATTTCTCAAATCAAGGATAAAATTAAGAATGCCGATGTCAAAACTGCTATCCTGACCGTTCCTAGCGTCAAATCACAAGAGGTTGCCAATCTCTTAGTTGATGCTGGCGTGAAAGGTATTCTCAGTTTTTCACCTGTCCATCTACATTTACCAAAAGACGTGGTCGTTCAGTATGTCGATTTGACAAGTGAACTCCAAACCCTCCTCTATTTCATGCGAAAAGAGGATTAGAAAGCGAAAATCATTTTATGAAAAAACCAGTTATTGGGATAACAGGAAACGAAAAAACTCATCCAGATGATAACATCATGATGAGCTACGCAGCAAAAGGTTTTGTAGAAGGCGTTAAAGACGCTGGAGGAATTCCCATCATCCTACCGATTGGTGATCAAGAAATGGCTAGCCACTATATCAGTATGATTGACAAGCTCATCTTGACAGGTGGGCAAAATGTTGACCCAAAATTCTATGGCGAACCGAAAACCATTGATAGCGATGACTACCACCTTCAAAGAGATATCTTCGAACTGGCTCTCATCAAGGAAGCTATTAAACAGAAAAAGCCAATTTTCTCCATCTGTCGTGGTACTCAACTCTTTAACGTTGCCATGGGTGGAACTCTGTATCAAGATATAGAAGGCCACTGGCAAGATTGTTCTGCCGAGTACACAACACAACGTTTGGTAACAGAACCTGATACTGTTCTTCGAGAAATCTATGGAGAAATCTCCCATATCAACTCCTTCCACCACCAGAGTATCAAGGATTTAGCTCCCAACTTAAAGATTGCAGCTCATGATCCTAAGGATGGTATCATTGAAGCTGTCATGAGTACGGATGATGTCGCCTTTCTCGGTGTCCAATGGCATCCAGAATTTCTTTTTGAAAATCGTCCCAAAGATAAAAATCTCTTTGACTATGTCGTTAATAAACTTTAAATTAAATCTGTCTTTTCACGATAACTAAAGTAACTGGAGTGAGAGACAATCAAATGGTCCAAGAGGACAATTCCCATCAGTTCGCAGGCTTCTTTAACAAGTTTAGTAACATGATCATCATTTCGGCTAGGAGCTACTGCTCCTGAAGGATGATTGTGGACCAAGATTAGAGAGGTCGCCATATGCTTGATGGCATAGTGAAGAATCTCTCGCGGTTCAGCGATACTGCGAGTAGCTGAGCCGATAAAAATGGTCTGTTGATGGATGATTTGATTTTGAGTATTGAGATAGAGCGCCACTAGGTGCTCTTGTTTTTTATCCCCCAATTCCTGTTGCATCTTCTTGGCCAGCTTTTTACTACTGAGAATACTTTCCATCTCAAGGGTTTCGTGTTTTTGAATACGATGCCCCAGTTCAATCATAGCTTGTAACTCTATAGCTTTAACACGACCGATACCTGATAGACTCTGCAATTCCTGCAGGGTCATTTTTTTCAAATCAGTTAAAGAGCTGATACTATTCAAGACTTTCTGGGCAATTTCAAAAACACTAGCTTGCCGTGTTCCTGTTCTGAGTAAAATAGCTAGCAACTCTTGGTTACTGAGTGCTTCCACTCCTTCTTGAGCAAGTCTTTCTCTTGGCAATAGTGAATCTTCTTGGAATGAAATACTGTACATAAAAATCCTCCTCACTTTATTATTCGTGAAAAGGATGAAAAATTAGATTTTTTTCTCAATTGGGGCCACACTGGCCAAAAGTTTTTTCAGGCCAACTTCTGGGAAATTGATTTTCAATTCCTGCGTAGCACCGCTACCTGAAACTTCCAGAACAGTTCCCTCTCCCCATTTCTTGTGGAGAGCAATGTCACCAATAGACCAATTTGTCTCACTAGACGCAGATTTTGCACCAGCTGAAAATTGGCCAAATGGGAGACCGCTTGACTGAATAGTTTTCGGTGCCACACCGCGTTTACGGTCTTGAAGAGCCTGGGCAAGACTCATACCTTGACCGAAGGCGAGACCACCACTGCTATATGATGCCTTAAAGCTTGTATTTGCTGGACGAGCCAGACCTTGATACTCAAGTAAGTCTGAACTGATTTCGTTAATAAAACGAGTCGGACGGTTGTAGTTGGTACGACCAAAAAGCAGGCGCGAGTTGGCATTGGTCAGATAGAGGATTTTCTCTGCACGCGTAATTCCTACATAGGCCAGACGGCGTTCTTCTTCCAATTCATCTGGATCTTCAGCAGCACGGCTAAGTGGGAAGACATTTTCTTCCATCCCAATCAAAAAGACAACTGGAAACTCGAGACCTTTGGCAGCATGCAGGGTCATCAAGGTCACTTCTGATGTTTCCTGACTACCTGAATCTGTATCGGCAATCAAGGCCAAGTCATTTAAGAAACGACTCAGTTTGTCCAAACCAGTTTCTTCTTCTGTCACATCAGAGGTGTCATCAAAGTTTTTCGTAACAGAGAGGAACTCCTCGATGTTTTCAACCCTAGCCTTGCTTTCTAAGGTCGCTTGGGCATTAAGAATATCGACGTAACTTGTTTTTTCTAGTACGGACTCAACCAACTCTGTAATATTTAATTGATTTAGCTGCTCTCGTAAATCTAGAATCATATTGGCAAAATCCCAGATAGACTGGGCTGCTTTTCCTTTGATGCCAGACAACATGATATTTGCTGAAGCATCTAGCATAGACATGTTTTGCATATTAGCAAAGTCACGGATTTTCTCAACCGTACCTGGGCCAATTCCACGCTTAGGCTCGTTAATAATACGCTCAAAACTGATATTGTCACTCAAATTCGCAATAAGGTTAAGATAAGCGATAATATCACGAATTTCCTTACGGCTGTAGAACTTGGTCCCACCAACCATTGTATATGGGATATTGGACTTGAGCAGGGCTTCCTCAATAGTACGAGACTGGGCGTTAGTACGATAGAGAACTGCAAAATCCTTGTGAAGGAAGTTTTTACTGCGACCAAGTTCATCAATGGTTTTGGCTACAAATACAGCCTCATCCTGCTCATCATTAGCACGATAGTAAACGATTTGCTCTCCATCCGCATTTTGAGTCCAGAGATTCTTAGGACGGCGGTTTTTATTGTTTTTAATGACCTCGTTGGCCGCTTGGAGAATGGTTTTAGTTGAGCGGTAATTTTCCTCCAACAAGACAACCTTGGCTTGAGGGTAATCCTTTTCAAAGTCCAAAATATTCTGCATATCAGCACCACGCCAACCGTAGATAGACTGGTCCGCATCCCCAACAACACAGATATTTTTAAAACGGGAAGCCAAGAGTTTGACCAATTGGTACTGAGCGTGGTTTGTATCTTGGTACTCATCAACGTGGATGTATTGAAATTTTTGCTGGTAATAAGTCAAAACATCAGGATTTTGATCAAAAAGACGCAAGGTCAGCATAATCAAATCATCAAAGTCAACCGACTCAGACTGACGAAGTTCTTTTTGATAGGCTGTATAACACTGGGCCACGATTTGGGTGTACATATCACCTGCTTGGGCAGCATAAGCTACATCATCAATCAGATCATTCTTAGCATTAGAAATAGTCCCTAAGATGCTCCGTTCATTCCATTTTTTCGGATCCAGGTTCAACTGCTTGAGAATGCGTTTCATGAGAGTTCGCTGTTCACCAGGATCCACAATAGTAAAATTACGGTTGTAGCCAATATGGTCCGCATCGCGACGCAAAATACGCACACACATGGAGTGAAAAGTCGCAATCAAACAGTCCTGAGTAGCTGGATTGAGGCTATAAGCACGCTCTTTCATCTCACGCGCAGCCTTGTTAGTAAAGGTAATGGCCAAGATATTCCAAGGATTGACCAGCTTTTCATCAATCAGATAAGCAATGCGGTGGGTCAAAACACGGGTCTTTCCAGAGCCAGCCCCCGCCATGATTAACAAGGGACCTTCTGTCGTTTGCACCGCCTCAGCCTGACGGTCATTCATTCCATTTAATAATGCGTTCATCTTCTCTTCCTTACTCTTGAAGTCACTATTTCTATTATATCAGAAATCAGGGAAAATATCTTTACCTAGACTGATTCGTCTAGAAGGCACTTCTCTCATCAGCTGAAGACAATTCCTTAAAACTAGATAAAAAATGAGCTTGGATAGCTTTTCCAAACTCATTTAAAGTCAATTTCAATATACTAGAACAAGCCTAGGACAGTTCCATCGCTTTCAACATCCATATTGAGGGCTGCTGGTCGTTTTGGAAGACCTGGCATAGTCATGACATCACCAGTTAGGGCAACGATAAAGCCTGCCCCTAATTTTGGTACCAATTCACGAATGGTAATTTCAAAGTTTTCTGGCGCTCCAAGTGCATTTGGATTGTCTGAGAAACTATACTGAGTTTTAGCCATACAGATTGGCAATTTGTCCCAACCATTTTGAACGATTTGAGCGATTTGTGTTTGAGCTTTCTTCTCAAAGTTTACTTTGCTACCACGGTAGATTTCGGTAACAATCTTTTCAATCTTTTCTTGGACAGAAAGGTCATTGTCATACAAACGTTTATAGTTAGCTGGGGTTTCAGCGATAGTCTTGACAAGAGTTTCAGCAAGCGCTACACCACCTTCTGCACCATCAGCCCAGACACTAGCCAACTCAACTGGTACATCGATTGAGGCACAAAGTTCTTTCAAGGCTGCAATTTCAGCTTCTGTATCAGAGACAAATTCGTTAATAGCCACAACTGCAGGTACACCAAATTTACGGATATTTTCAACATGGCGTTTCAAGTTGGCAAAACCTGCACGAACCGCCTCCACATTTTCCTCTGTAAGAGCGTCCTTAGCCACACCACCATTCATCTTAAGGGCACGAAGGGTTGCGACAATAACTACTGCATCTGGAGAAGTTGGCAAGTTTGGTGTCTTAATATCAAGGAATTTCTCAGCACCAAGGTCTGCACCAAAACCAGCTTCAGTAACTGTGTAATCAGCCAAGTGAAGGGCTGTTGTCGTTGCCAAGACAGAGTTACATCCATGAGCGATATTGGCAAATGGACCACCATGCACAAAGGCAGGTGTTCCGTAAATTGTCTGAACCAGGTTCGGCTTAATCGCATCCTTCAAAATCAAAGCTAAGGCACCTTCAACCTGCAAATCACCTACAGAAACAGGTGTACGGTCGTAACGATAACCGATAACGATATTGGCCAAACGGCGTTTCAAATCTTCAATATCCGTAGCCAAGCAAAGAATGGCCATGATTTCAGAAGCAACTGTAATGTCAAAGCCATCCTCACGAGGAATACCGTTTAGAGGACCACCAAGTCCAACGGTTACATGACGAAGGGCACGATCATTCAAGTCCACAACACGTTTCCAAAGGATACGACGTTGGTCAATTCCCAACTCATTTCCTTGGTGCAAGTGGTTGTCAATCAAGGCTGAAAGAGCATTGTTGGCTGTTGTAATGGCATGCATATCCCCAGTAAAGTGGAGGTTGATGTCTTCCATTGGCAGGACTTGGGCGTAACCACCACCAGCAGCACCACCTTTGATACCCATGACTGGACCAAGAGATGGTTCGCGGATAGCAATCATAGTTTTCTTGCCAATCTTATTCAAGGCATCCGCCAGACCAATGGTAATAGTTGATTTTCCTTCACCTGCAGGTGTTGGGTTGATGGCAGTAACCAAAATCAATTTCCCAACTGGATTGCTCTCAACTGCACGAATTTTATCAAAGCTGAGCTTAGCCTTGTACTTTCCGTACAACTCCAAATCGTCGTAAGAAATACCCAGTTTCTCTACAACATCAACGATTGGCTTCAACTCAATACTCTGTGCAATTTCAATATCTGTTTTCATTCAAAACTCCTCTAACCTCTTATATGATAATTCATTATAACACAAAACAAGATTTTTAACATCCTAAAACTCTCTAAACGTTCGTAAATATCCCTATTTTTAAGGTTTTTAGAGTCCTTTCTTAAATTTTATATGGCTTTATAGTTTGAAACTATAGTAAATCTTCATTTTTACCAAAAATTTATCGCTTTCATTTTACTTACCGTTTATTTTTGTGTACAATAGTGCTATGAAAATTTTAGTTACATCGGGCGGTACCAGTGAAGCTATCGACAGCGTCCGCTCTATCACTAACCATTCTACTGGTCGCTTGGGGAAAATCATCACAGAAACCTTGCTTGCTGCAGGGCATGAAGTTTGTTTAATTACGACAAAACGAGCTGTGAAGCCAGAAGCCCATCCTAACCTAAGCATTCTAGAAATTAACAATACCGAGGACCTTCTACTAGAAATGCAAGAACGTATCAAGGATTATCAGGTCTTGATCCACTCAATGGCTGTTTCTGACTACACTCCTGTTTATATGACAGGGCTAGAGGAAGTTCAGGCTAGCTCCAATCTAGAAGAATTTTTAAACAAGCAAAATCATCAAACTAAGATTTCTTCAACTGACGAGGTTCAGGTTTTGTTCCTAAAAAAGACACCCAAAATCATCTCTCTGGTCAAGGAATGGAATCCTGCTATTCATCTGATTGGTTTCAAACTGCTGGTTGATGTTAACGAAGATCATCTAGTTGATATTGCCAGAAAAAGTCTTATCAAAAACCAAGCAGACTTGATTATTGCAAATGACCTGTCTCAAATTTCAGCAGATCAACATCGTGCAATCTTTGTTGAAAAAAATCAGCTTCAAACAGTCCAGACTAAAGAAGAAATTGCAAAACTCCTCCTTGAAAAAATTCAAGGCTATCATTCGTAGAAAGGAAAGCTATGGCAAACATTCTCTTGGCTATAACGGGGTCAATCGCCTCTTACAAGTCGGCAGATTTAGTCAGTTCTCTAAAAAAACAAGGCCATCAAGTCACTGTCTTAATGACTCAGGGTGCTACAGAGTTTATCCAACCTTTGACACTACAAGTACTCTCACAGAGTCCTGTCCACTTGGATGTCATGAAGGAACCTTATCCCGATCAAGTCAATCATATCGAACTTGGAAAAAAAGCAGATTTATTTATCGTGGCCCCTGCAACAGCTAACACTATTGCAAAACTAGCCCACGGCTTTGCGGACAACATGGTAACTTGTATTGCTCTAGCCTTGCCAAGTCATATTCCCAAACTCATCGCACCTGCTATGAATACAAAGATGTATGAACATCCAGCAACTCAGGCTAATCTGAAAACATTAGAAACCTACGGCTATCAGCTGATTGCTCCTAAGGAATCCCTACTAGCTTGTGGAGACCATGGACGAGGAGCTTTAGCCGACCTCACAATTATTTTAGAAAGAATAAAGGAAACTCTCGATGAAAAAACGATCTAATATTGCGCCCATTGCTATCTTCTTTGCAACCATGCTTGTGATTCATTTTCTAAGCTCGCTTGTCTTTAACCTTTTTCCATTCCCAATCAAACCGACCATCGTTCATATTCCTGTCATTATTGCCAGCATTATTTACGGTCCACGAGTTGGGGTTACACTTGGATTTTTGATGGGGCTACTTAGCTTGACGGTTAACACAATTACGATTCTACCAACCAGCTACCTCTTCTCTCCTTTCGTACCAAATGGGAACATCTACTCAGCTATCATTGCCATTGTCCCACGTATTTTGATTGGTTTGACTCCTTACTTAGTCTATAAGCTGATGAAAAACAAGACTGGTCTGATTCTAGCTGGTGCCCTTGGTTCCTTGACAAATACTGTCTTTGTCCTTGGTGGAATTTTCTACCTTTTTGGAAATGTTTTTGATGGTAATATCCAAAAACTCCTAGCAACTGTTATCTCAACAAACTCCATTGCCGAATTAGTTATTTCTGCAGTTCTTACTCTAGCTATTGTCCCACGACTACAAACCTTGAAGAAATAAAAATAATCTCCGCTTTCAAGCTTGAAGGTGGAGATTTTGTTTGATATAGTTACTATTATTAGTGAAATCTTTACCAATATCTAACTAAAAATGACCTATAAACCCAAGTAAATCCTTGCTTTATTGTCTTGTTTATAGTACTATACTAGTGTATATACATATAAAAAGGAGATTCTTATGAATACACGGAAAAAGACACAATTTATGACAATGACAGCCCTCTTAACGGCTATTGCAATTTTGATTCCGATTGTTATGCCTTTCAAGATTGTCATTCCACCTGCTTCTTACACTTTAGGAAGTCACATCGCTATTTTTATCGCCATGTTCTTGTCGCCATTGATGGCAATTTTTGTCATCCTAGCCTCTAGTTTTGGATTTTTGATGGCTGGCTATCCCATGGTTATCGTATTTCGAGCTTTTTCCCATATCTTTTTTGGGACTCTAGGAGCTCTTTACCTACAAAAATTCCCCGATACCCTAGATAAAGCAAAATCTTCCTGGATTTTTAACTTTGTTTTAGCGCTTATTCATGCCCTTGCTGAAGTATTGGCCTGCGTCCTTTTTTACACAACTTCTGGTACCAATGTAGAAAATATGTTTTATGTTCTCTTTGTGCTAGTTGGATTTGGCACAATTATCCATAGTATGGTAGACTATACATTAGCACTAGCTGTCTATAAAGTGCTTCGAAAACGCCGTTAAAAGGAAGAACTATGAAAAAAGATCGCAAACAAGCCCTGCTCCAACTCTTGAAAGAAGCTCCTAAAGCCCTCAACGGTCAAAGTTTGGCGGAACATTTTCATGTCACACGTCAGGTCATTGTACAGGACATTGCAATTTTGAGAGCCGATGGCGCTCCTATCCTATCCACTAACCGTGGCTACATCTATAAGCAAGTTGATGTCAATCCATACGTCCACAAACTTTTCAAAGTCAAACATGAAGTTGAAGAAATCGGTCAAGAACTCCTCGCTATCGTAGATAATGGTGGACGTGTTCAAAACACCTTGATTGACCATCCTGTTTATGGAGAAATTGAAACCTTGCTGAAACTGTCTTGTCGCAGAGATGTTCAGCATTTTCTAGAACAAGTCGAGCATTCTGACTTTAGACCTCTGTCTGAATTAACAGATGGCATCCACTACCACCTAGTCGAAGCTGAAACACAACAAGACCTCCACTATATCGAGGAGGCCTTGGATAAGCTCGGTTATTTAGTAAAAGACTAGAAAATTTTCTTTTCCCAATCGTCTTCTGTACGGCGAGGGCAGAAAAATTCAGATTTGTCAGGAGCTTCCATCATCTCCATCAAGGGTAACATATCATAGGCCAGATCCAAGTTTGGAATCTGGTCTTTTTGCACCCAAGAAACTTCTCCTTCATCTGAATATTGAAGACTTCCAGTAAACTCTGTCATTTTATAGATAATTGAACTATAAAAACCTCCAGATTAGAAACTATGATTTAATTCACTAACCTGGAGGTTTTAGATAATTATTCGACTCTTACAAATTTGCTAGCCATTTTAGCAAGTAAATATACTGATTAAATTTCTTCATTCTCTTTACGACGACGTCCTCCTACAAGACCTAAACTAAGTAAAGCACTTGTAATTGCAACTGGAATAGCTAATGTTGATTTTACTGTACCAGTATTAGGTAATGCTTTCGCTGCGGTCTTAAGCGCTTCTAGGTCTCCATTGTTGTGGACGCCTCGAATTGCTGCTTCACCTGCAGTTTTCGTTGCGACTACTGTTGAGTTTCCTACTGTAACTTCTACTCGGTCTGCATCTGCACTTGGCGTTACGGTTACTCGTGCATTTGCTGTATCGCTTGCTACTGTTGGTGCTGCTGGTGTAGCTGCTTTACCTGGTAGGGTAACACTTGCTGCTGTACTTACGTCACTGTTGCCGTGTTTAGCAGTTGCGCTGACTTGTGTTCCTGCACTTGCTGCATTGTGTGCTACAGTGATTACTCCGCTTGTTGGATCTACACTTACACCGTCTTTAGATGGTGTTAGACTCCATGTTGAGCCTGTTTTCGTTGCGACTACTGTTGAGTTTCCTACTGTAACTTCTACTCGGTCTGCATCTGCACTTGGCGTTACGGTTACTCGTGCGTTTGCTTCGTCACTTGCTACTGTTGGTGCTGCTGGTGTAGCTGCTTTACCTGGTAGGGTAACACTTGTTGCTGTAC
>NZ_RJPX01000035.1:0-21731 GCF_003944325.1 Streptococcus mitis
GCCATCTGTTACGACTTTCTCTCCTTTAACACCTGGTAATTTCACTTTTGTGCCATTTGGTACGCCGCTTACTGTCACGTCCACATTTCCAGTTGTTGGATCTTGCGTTCCTACTGTAAAGGTTGGNGTGCCACTTTCTACCAATTTCTTAGGAATTGTGATGTCACTTGTGCCTTCTTTTGGAAGTTTGCCTTCTTCTTGCGCACTTCCTTTTCCAGTCTGTGGTGTTGCTGGTAATTCGTCATTTGGCAATGTTACTTTGCCATCTGTTACGACTTTCTCTCCTTTAACACCTGGTAATTTCACTTTTGTGCCATTTGGTACGCCGCTTACTGTCACNTCCACATTTCCAGTTGTTGGATCTTGCGTTCCTACTGTAAAGGTTGGGGTTTTTGTTACATCTCGTTGGACCACTACTGGAATGGTTACGGTGACTGGGATGTCTCCTGTACGGCTGACCGTTACTGGAATATTCACTGTCTTCTCTGTTTCATCGCCAGTCCATTCGATACCAGTTGGTTTTCCTGTGACTTTTCCATCCGTTCCTACTGTCAATCCATTCGTTGGCGTTGCTGTGAATGTCGCATCGTCTTTGTTTGGATTGATAACTTTTTCAGTACTTGTATAAGGTTGTCCTTCTACTGCTGGGTTGGTAGGATTTTTCTCACCTGCTTTTAGCACTTCTTCTACAGCTACGTCTACTTCATCTTTACTTCTATCTGGATAAGTTACTTCTACAGTAACATAGTTCTTACCATTCTTAACAGTTACTCTACCATTATCTTTCAGAGTTTTTGTAACTCCACCATCTTGAGTAGCTTCTGGTGAAAGATTTGGTACTGTTACAGAGTTTTTGATTTTATCTCCATCTGGTTGACTAATTGTGCCGATATTTCCTACTTTAACAGTTGTTCCTGCTGTCGGTGTATATTTCTCATTTTGAGCTTTAACATCTACTTTAAACTGAACAGTTGTTGTATTCGCTGGATTAGACTTGTCTGAAACTGTAACGGTTACGACTTTTGCTTCTACTGTTGCAGTTTTATCTACTTTTCCTGTTGTAGGTTTTGTCAATGGTGTTGCATCTGTTGCAGTGTCACTTGTTCGGTTATTAGTATCTGGTGTTAATCCAGTTGGTAAGTTTGTAATCGTTAAGTTTTGAACTTTTCCAGTATTATCTGAAGCTTTCACAGTAACTGTCGCATTTTCGCCACGATATACTGTTACTTTCGGCAATGCGTTTGTTACTGTTGATTCTGAAAGTGTTACATCCCTGTTATCACTAACAAGTTTCACTGTTGGTTTTACAGTTTCGTTAACTTTTACTTTTACTTCAATTACTTTATATGGATTTACTTGAGTTGCTGCTGCTGAATCTGAGCCTGCTTCTCTTGTTTTTGGTAATGTAACTTTTACATAACGTGTTTCTTCTCCATATGTTGATACCGTTAAGTTTGTTGTTGCTGCTCCCGAAGCATTTGCTACCCACTCATAGGTTGTTCCTGCTGGTAGGTTTTGAGAGTTTGTAGCTTTCATAACAGCAGATTGAGCTTGAGTATTTGTTAATGTCGAACCGTAAGTTGCTTCTACTTTCGTTGTGTTAGCTACTACGTCATACACCGTATGAACAATTTCTCCACTATATGAAAGTCTAGCAGCTTCTTCTGCTTGGTTTGTAAATCTACCTTCTCTGAACCTAGCTCCAAGTTTATAGCGATACTCTCCAACACCAGCAGTAATATCTGATGCAATTTGGCTATTCATATTATTATCACTTGAAACTTTCTTGAAGACTTTTCGACCACCTTCAACAGTTTCTTTCTCAACAAACCAAGACATACCTTGACGTAATCCTTGATTTACATAATAATCTGATGCTCCATTTCCTCTTGAAACGCCTGCAAAATCGTAAACTTTGTTTGCTACTGGGAAGTTTTGAATAACTTCATAAGTAACTGGCACTACTACTGGGTTTGAACCTTGGAAAGTTACCGTTACATTTGTTGTTTTACTTCCTCTACTTGCTGTATCTAGACTAGCCGCTACAGTTGCTGTACTTGGTAATTCTTCTTTTTGTGCCCCATTAGGTAAGTAAACAAATTTTCTTAATTCTTCATTAGAGATTGTTTCACCTTTAACAACATAAATTGTTGGTTGTTTTTGTACATTCGTATTTTGTTGTACTTCAACTGACACTTCATCTTTACTTCTATCTGGATAAGTTACTTCTACAGTGACATATTTCTTACCATTCTTAACCGTTACTCTACCGCTATCTTTTAGAGTTTTTGTAATTCCATCTCGAGTAGCTTCTTGTGAAAGATTTGGCACAGTTACAGAATTTTTGATTTTCTCTAAATCTGAATTGCTAATACTTCCAATATTATTAACTGCTACTGGAGTTGTTCCTGCTGTCGGTGTATATTTCTCATTTTGAGCTTTAACATCTACTTTAAACTGAACTGTTGTTGTATTCGCTGGAGTTGACTTATCTGAAACTGTAACGGTTGCGACTTTTGCTTCTACTGTTGCTGATTTATCTACTTTTCCTGTTGTAGGTTTTGTCAATGGTGTTGCATCTGTAGCATTGTCACTTGTTCGGTTATTAGTATCTGGCGTTAATCCAGTTGGTAAGTTTGTAATCGTTAAGTTTTGAACTTTTCCAGTATTATCTGAAGCTTTCACAGTAACTGTCGCAGTTTCACCACGATATACTGTTACTTTCGGCAATGCGTTTGTTGCTGTTGATTCTGAAAGTGTTGTGTCAGATCCATTATCACCAACAAGTTTTACTGTTGGTTTAACATTATCCGTCACATTAAACGTTATTGGTATTGCTTTTTGTTTAGGTGAATAGATTGTATAATTTACACGATCTATTTCTTTCGTATTCTTCACAGCAGGGAATACAGCCGTAGCAAAATACTTAGTAACATTCCCTAATTCGTTTAAATTTGTTGTATTAGGAACATCAGTAGTTGTGATTGTGCTACGATTTAATTCTATCCATTTAAACTGCATACCAGTTGGATAGTACTTATCGTTCTCTACAGTATTACTTTCTGCCACTTTGAAGTGATCATGAGGATTTCCTAATGCACTTCCAAGAGCACGATTTTCTGTCGTACTATTTTTTGCTTGAATATCTACAATACGATATTTAAATCTATATGTTGCACTATTACGACCATCCGTCGCCGTTACAGTGGCAGTACTTTCTCCAAATGGAGCGTCAGGTGCTACAGTATTTTCTGGAATTGTATAACTTAAATCTTTACTTCCATTTGTCGAAACATTTGCAACTCCTTTTGGAAGATCTGTAATAGATAAAGTGACATTATTCTTGTCATCTTGAACTCTAAATGTTGGATTAAAGTTTGCTCCACGATAAATAATAAAACGATTATCATCCGCATTTGGTGTTAATGCTTTTCCGTTAATTGATACTGTTGGAGCCACTCTGTCAGGAACTTCTGTTGGAGTTGCAGGTGCACTAAGCTCTGACTCTACTGTACCATTATTTTGGACAGTTGTTCTAGCTGTAATGGCTGTAGACGGCAATGCTTCTGATACTCTAATTGTAGCAATTGATCCAGTAGTGTTCCCAGTTCCAATAACCTTAGTACCACTATATAAGGTCACTGTTGAACCAGTAGGCACTCCATTACCTACATTTACAGTAACCGTTTGCCCAGTCTTCCCTGCTTTTTCATTTACAGAATTTTGGTCAATCACAGGTTGCTTTGGAACCACTTTCAATGTTGCATCAGTAGTATTTGAAGTATTATCAGAGTACTGTGCTTTCACTCTATAACGAAATACCCCTGCTGTAGTCGTACTTGGTCTCCCATTCGGCCAACTCCACTGGATATCTGCAGGGAAGTTATTATTTCGTGTTACGAAACCAGCATCCACCGGCCTATCTAGATTCCCAAGAGATTCATCGACTTTCTTTGTAACCTCTCTACCGCTAATAGGGTATCTTGCACTTTGTTTAACAGTCGGTTCTACATTTTCTGTATCTTCTTTTCCTGATCCAAAAACATAGGATTGGTTTGTTGTCGATCCATAAGTACCTGCAATGGCTAGGATAAATGCTTTTTTAACAGCTTCATCCGTTATACCTGATCTTAATTTTGCTTTAAAATGCATATGTACAGCGGCTGTTGGATTATTGGTTCTCACCCCTATACCATAACTCCAACCCTTGTTTACTCCATCTAATGCCACTGCTTTTTTTAAAAAGGGATCTTCTTTATTGTTTTTAAAATAATCTTTCATATCTTGATTATATGAGCTACCACTCTGACGAACACCTAAATTGTAAAGATATGTTAGATTCCCTCTCGATTGTTCATGATCATTTAAAAAGTGAAAATGTTGAGTTGACTCATAAGTGAATTTATCAGGATTTTGAGAAAGAGTCCCGCTTTCATTTTGATTATTTCTTCTATATATGTCATAGTGTAAATCTCTAATAGTGTCTGGCTTATAAGCACCGTTAGATTGTAAATCTAAAATTTTTGGAGGTAAAATAACATTATATAATTGTTGTCTACTCAACCTAACCATTGACTTACCATCATTGTTAAAGAAAATATCATAAACTGCATATTTCACACCGCCAATTGTCTCAATTCGAGCGGTCATATCCACTTTATTTTCTGTAAATTGTCTGTCGTCATTTCTAACTCTTCCATTTTCGTCAGTTGCACGGAATCGTTGATAACTTAATAGATTATCTTGGTTAGTCCATCTTGAAGATACAGCTGCTGCTCTTTCGCCAGTACCTTGAGCCATTCTCTGACCATTACGAGGGTCATGAGAACCTGAACTCAAACGTGTTGTAGCATTTTTAACAGAAGTAAACATTCTCTTCACAAGTTTGTTCATTTGTTCAACATCTGTTAGAGAGACTGTAGTATTCTGAAGAACGTCTTGAGCTAATACCATGACTTCATTGGCTTTTTTAAGAACTTCTTTCGTCGTATCATGTTCAGGAACTTCTGAAATTGCTACTTGCAATTGATCAACAGATACTTTCAAAGAATCTTTTTTAGCTGAAACTGTTTGATTCTCTTCACTTGCTCTTACTTCAGAAGAAGATTGGATCACTGGCTTTTCAGCCTCAGTTCCAGCATTACTTTCTCGAACCTTGTTTGATTCTTTTACCGCATTAGATAAAGTAGCTAAATCAGCAGACAAAAGTTCTTTTAGTTCATTTATATCTTTTTGAACTGCATCAGCTTTATCTAGTAATGCCTGAGCTCTCTGAACTCTTTCTTTTACAGAAGAAAGCACTGAATCGTCAAGGTTTAATTTAGTTGAAAGAAGAGAATTTAATTCTTCAACTACTGTTCTTAACTGACTTTTATCAACCGTATTACTACTATTTTCAACAAGTGCAGTTTCTTTATTTTCTAAAGAATTATTGACCACTTCTAATTTATTTTCAGTAGGTTCCTTAGTAGCCACAGGCGAGTTGCCCTTATCATTAGGTTGTACTACACCCGCCGTAGATTGCGAACTGCTTCCGCTTACGGTATCCGCACTAGCAACGCGCGCACCTAAAAACATCAGTGCTGCAACAGCTACTGAAGCCGCACCAAAGCTATATTTACGAATAGAGAAGCGTAGAACCTTTTCACGTTGGTGACGCTTTATTCTATTGAGTGAATTTGATTTATTTTCCATTTTTCCTCCTTATGTTAAGACATAAAATCAAATTAAAAAGTAATTTTTTATAGTTAAACCCAAGTAGGAATATAACCATAAAAAATCACTATGATGAGCATTTTACACATCACAGCTATCACAGCTATCACAGCTATCACAGCTATCACAGCTATCACAGCTAGATTATACCATTTTTAACATATTCAATCAAACAAAAACAGTATAAATAAGGCTGATTTTAAGATTTTAATAAAACGTAACCAAGAAGTCTATAATAATTAAAAACAGCTCTTCATAACAATAAATATCCTACCCTTAATTTCAAAATCTTCTTCAGATATCTTCTATAAATATAAATTTATATTATTTTAAAATCAACTTCAGAAACTTTCGTCTTAGAAACAAATAGATGATAGTTTTAATTAAAAATCCTATCATTGATTCTCTATGACTATCATTTCAAAGTATGCACTTATACAACGATATTTCTTGAATAGGCTATCAATAAACAGGGAACTTTGATTTCAAATGAGTATAATGGGTTGAAGCTAGGATAGTATAACACGACTCCTAATTCATTTTTAGAAATTAATCTAATCCCCATAATCGATTTGTACACATTTATTTCAGTCCACTATCTCTTAGTACGATTATTGATACCTACTTTTTCGAAAATACAACAACAGCCTTGTACCTCTGAAAATGAGGAACAAAGCCGTTTCTTGATCTTTTGTATTCATTGCCCACCTAACAATGATCCATTCATATTTGACTAAATGTTTATTTTAGTCTTCTTTTTTCTTTCCAAGAGCAAGTCCGAGACCACCTAACATGCCAAGAAGTCCTAGAGAGGCAAGAGTCGCATTTGATTCTGTTCCTGTATTTGGCAATACATTTTGAGAATCATTTGACTTAGCACCATTGTCAATAGTAGTATGAGTATCTACCTGATCTACATTCGAATTAACTGCATTTGGAGTTGTTGGTGCAGGTATATCTTGACCAGAACCTCCATTAGTAGCAGGTGTAACTGGCGTATCAAGTGTCACTGGCGCAACTGGAATGGTATTTGTATTTGAACCTACTTTTCTGAAAATGTGGGTCATTACTGGTGCATTTTCATCAATCATTGTTCTTACAAATTCATATCCTGGAATTAATCCATGTCCAGCATCCTTTTCATTACCTGTCTTAACGGATGGTTTCAATACATTTCCATCTTCATCAATCCAGAGAACCTCAATCATTAGCTCTGGCAATTCAATTGAATCCGCTAATACACCGTTTTCAAAAATTGTTACCTTAGCTAGAGTTGTTACATTAGGAACTTCCACAGCTGATTTATCTGGCTCAGTAATCTTACTTGTACCTGAGAGTTTACCTTCTGGGAGATCACTGTTTGGTACTTTACCTTTACCATCTTCACCTGGGATCTCTACCTTAGTTCCTGATGGGTATGTTAAGTCATCTGGCTTAGGAGATTGTTCTAACTCTATTTTTGTTTCTTTACTTGTTCCATATGTTCGAACTGTTGTCGGAGTTACCTTACCTGTTTTTGGATCAACTTCATAGCTAGTGGTATCAATCACATCACGACCTTCAGAATCTTTAGATTGTTCAACCTTTGTTTTCGCACCAACTTTAACGATTGTCTTACCTGCTGGGGTGATTAGTGGATTTCCAACGTGTTCTGTGATATGACCGTCGTTTGGATCTACATCGTAAGTGGTTATAGTAACTGTTTTACCTTTTTCACCCTCAGTACGCTGGTCTGGTGTACCGAAGTCTTTTTCTACATCTTTAACGTATTCCACTTCTGGTTCAATCGGGGTTTCTACGACTTTATCCTTAGCTGGAACTTTAACAACGGTATTAGTTGGTTCTTTCGTACGAACTGGCTGATCTTCAGTTACGGTAATCTTACCAGTATTAGGTTCCACAGTGTAAGTGGTTGTGATACTATCTTCACCGTCCTCACCTTTAACAGTAGTGGAGGCTGTATCTTTTTCTTTCGTATTATCTTTTTCATAAACTACTGGAGACGGTACTACTCTCTTCTCAACTGTGGGTTCTTTACTTGTTCCATATGTTCGAACTGTTGTCGGAGTTACCTTACCTGTTTTTGGATCAACTTCATAGCTAGTGGTATCAATCACATCACGACCTTCAGAATCTTTAGATTGTTCAACCTTTGTTTTCGCACCAACTTTAACGATTGTCTTACCTGCTGGGGTAACGACTGGGTTACCAACATGTTCTGTGATATGACCGTCGTTTGGATCTACATCGTAAGTGGTTGTAGTAACTGTTTTACCTTTTTCACCCTCAGTACGCTGGTCTGGTGTACCGAAGTCTTTTTCTACATCTTTAACGTATTCCACTTCTTGTTCAATCGGGGTTTCTACTACTTTGTCTTTGGTTGCGACTTTAACAATTGTTTCTGTTGGTTTTACTACTACTGGTTCTCCTGCTCTTTCTGTAATTGTTCCATCTGCTGGATTTACTTCGTAAGTAGTTGTTACTGTGCGTGAACCTGATTGGCCTGCTTCTTCCACATTTGGTTGATCTTTGTCGCGTGTATCATCTTTTACGTATTTCTTAGGTGATAGGATTTCTGTTGTTTCTACTTTATCCTTCGCTGCGACTTTGACAATAGTATTAGTTGGTTCTTTCGTACGAACTGGTTGACCTTCACTTGCTGTAATCTTTCCAGTATGAGGATCCACAGTGTAAATGGTTGTGATAGTGTCTTCACCATCTTCACCTTTAACAGTAGTTGGGGCTGTACCTTTTTCTTTCGTATCGTCTTTTTCATAGATAACAGGGGATGGTACAGGTCGTGTCTCAATTGTTGGTTCTTTACTTGTTCCATAAGTTCGAACAGTTGTTGGAGTTACCTTACCTGTTTTTGGATCAACTTCATAGGTAGTAGTATCAATCACATCACGACCTTCAGGATCTTTAGATTGTTCAACCTTAGTTTTCGCACCAACTTTAACGATTGTCTTACCTGCTGGGGTGATTACTGGATTTCCAACGTGTTCTGTGATATGACCGTCCTTTGGATCTACATCGTAAGTGGTTGTAGTAACTGTTTTACCTTTTTCACCCTCAGTACGCTGACCTGGTGTACCGAAGTCTTTTTCTACATCTTTAACGTATTCCACTTCTTGTTCAATCGGGGTTTCTACTACTTTGTCTTTGGCTGGGATCTTGACTACTGTAGGCGTTGCGGGAACTACCACTGCCGGTTCTTCATGCGGAACGAGGCTACCGTCTGCAGGGTTAACAGTATAAGTTGTAGTGACTGTTCTAGTACCTGGAGTACCAGCCATTGCTACATTAGCTTCACCTTTGACTCTTGTGGCGTCTTTTTCATAACGAACACTTGGCTGTAATGGTGTAACAACAACTGTAGCTTTCGTGCCATTTGGACTGGTAATGTCTTTCCTTACTGTTGGAGTAAGAGCACCTGTACTGGCATTGACCGCGTAAGTTGTAGTCTTCTTAACAACATCATCGCCTTCTTTGAGGTATTCAGTCTCATCTTTAGCTGGCACTTTGACCACTGTCGGAGTTGAAGGGGTGATAACTGGTTGGCCTTCATGTGGAATAAGACTGCCGTCTGCAGGGTTAACAGTATAGGTTGTGGTTACTGTTCTTGTTCCTGGTGTACCAGCTACTGTGATTTTTGATTCACCTTTGGCTCTTGTGGCGTCTTTTTCATAACGCACACTTGGCTCAAGTGGTGTAACAACAACTGTTGATTTAGCGCCGTTTCTCTTGAAGATTTCTGTTGTCTCTGTTGGAGTCAGTTCACCTGTACTTGCACTGACTTGGTAGCTGGTCGTCTTCTTAACAACGTCATCACCTTCTTTGAAGTATTCAACCTCATCTTTAGCTGGCACTTTGACCACTATAGGTCTTGATGGGACTACTACTGCAGGTTCTTCACGTGGAATGAGGCTGCCATCTGTAGGATTCACAGTATAGGTTATAGTGACTGTTCTAGTGCCTGGAGTACCAGCTATTGTGATTTTTGCTTCACCTTTGGCTCTTGTGGCATCTTTCTCATAACGCACACTTGACTCAAGTGGTGTAACAACAACTGTTGATTTGGCACCATTTGGACTGGTAATTTCTTTCCTTACAGTTGGAGTAAGGGCACCGGTGCTTGCATTCACTTCGTAGCTGGTTGTCTTCTTAACAACGTCATCTCCTTCTTTGAAGTATTCAATCTCATCTTTAGCTGGGACCTTGACCACTGTAGGAGTTGACGATTTGATAACTGGTTGGCCTTCATGTGGAATAAGGCTACCATCTGTAGGATTAACCGTGTAGGTTGTAGTTACTGTGCTTGTACCTGAAGTACCAGCTACTGTAATTTTTGCTTCACCTTTGACTCTTGTGGCGTCTTTTTCATAACGAACACTTGGCTTAAGTGATGTAACCACAACTTTAGATTTGGCACCTTTTGGATTGGTAATTTCTTTCCTTACAGTTGGAGTAAGGGCACCGGTGCTTGCATTCACTTCGTAGCTGGTTGTCTTCTTAACAACGTCATCTCCTTCTTTGAAGTATTCAATCTCATCTTTAGCTGGGACCTTGACCACTGTAGGAGTTGACGATTTGATAACTGGTTTTCCTTCATGTGGAATAAGGCTACCATCTGTCGAATTGACTGTGTAGGTTGTGGTTACTGTGCTTGTTCCTGGAGTACCAGTTTCTGTGATTTTTACTTCACCTTTGGCTCTTGTGGCATCTTTCTCATAACGAACACTTGGCTCAAGTGGCGTAACGGCAACTGTAGATTTAGCGCCATTTTGTTTGAAGATTTCCTTTTTCTCTGTTGGAGTAAGAGCACCGGTACTTGAATTGACCGCATAAGTGGTGGTCTTCTTAACAACATTATCGCCATCTTTGAGGTATTCAACCTCATCTTTAGCTGGCACTTTGACCACTATAGAAGTTGACGATTTGATAACTGGTTGGCCTTCATGCGGAATAAGGCTACCGTCTGCAGGGTTAACAGTATAGGTTGTGGTTACTGTTCTTGTTCCTGGTGTACCAGCTACTGTGATTTTTGATTCACCTTTGGCTCTTGTGGCGTCTTTTTCATAACGCACACTTGACTCAAGTGGTGTAACAACAACTGTAGATTTGGCACCATTTGGACTGGTAATTTCTTTCCTTACAGTTGGAGTAAGGGCACCGGTACTTGCATTCACTTCGTAGCTGGTTGTCTTCTTAACAACGTCATCACCTTCTTTGAAGTATTCAACCTCATCTTGAGCTGGCACTTTGACCACTGTCGGTTTTGATGGGACTACTACTGCAGGTTCCTCATGCGGAACGAGGCTACCGTCTACAGGGTTAACAGTATAGGTTGTGGTTACTGTTCTGGTACCTGGAATACCAGCTACTGTGATTTTTGATTCACCTTTGGCTCTTGTGGCGTCTTTTTCATAACGCACACTTGGATCAAGTGGCGTAACGGCAACTGTGGATTTAGCGCCATTTGGACTGGTAATTTCTTTCCTTACTGTTGGAGTAAGAACACCTGTACTTGCATTCACTTCGTAGCTGGTTGTCTTCTTAACAACGTCATCGCCTTCTTTGAGATATTCAACCTCATCTTGAGCTGGCACTTTGACCACTGTAGGAGTTGACGGTTTGATAACTGGTTTTCCTTCATGTGGAATAAGGCTACCATCTGTAGGATTAACCGTGTAGGTGGTAGTTACTGTGCTTGTACCTGAAGTACCAGCTACTGTAATTTTTGCTTCACCTTTGACTCTTGTGGCGTCTTTTTCATAACGCACACTTGACTCAAGTGGTGTAACAACAACTGTAGATTTGGCACCATTTGGACTGGTAATTTCTTTCCTTACTGTTGGAGTAAGGGCACCGGTGCTTGCATTGACCGCGTAAGTTGTAGTCTTCTTAACAACATCATCGCCTTCTTTGAGGTATGCAACCTCATCCTTAGCTGGGACTTTGACCACTGTCGGTTTTGATGGGACTACCACTGCTGGTTCTTCATGCGGAATAGGACTACCATCTGTCGAATTGACTGTGTAGGTTGTGGTTACTGTTCTTGTACCTGGAATACCAGCTACTGTGATTTTTACTTCACCTTTAGCTCTTGTGGCGTCTTTTTCATAACGAACACTTGGCTCAAGTGGTGTAACGACAACTGTTGATTTAGCGCCATTTCGCTTGAAGATTTCTCTTGTCTCTATTGGAGTAAGGGAACCCGTGCTTGCATTAACTGAGTAGGTTGTGGTCTTCTTAATAACATCGTCGCCTTCTTTGAGGTATTCAATCTTATCTTTAGCTGGAACTTTGACCACTGTAGGAGTTGACGGTTTGATAACGGGTTGTCCTTCATGCGGAATGAGGCTACCATCTGTAGGATTAACAGTGTAGGTGGTAGTGACTGTTCTAGTGCCTGGAGTACCAGCTACTGTTACATTAGCTTCACCTTTGGCTCTTGTGGCGTCTTTTTCATAACGCACACTTGGCTCAAGTGGCGTAACAACAACCTTGGTCTTAGCGCCATCTTTCTTGAAAACTTCCTTTTTCTCTATTGGAGTAAGGGCACCGGTGCTTGCATTGACCGCGTAAGTTGTAGTCTTCTTAACAACATCATCGCCTTCTTTAAGGTATTCAATCTCATCTTTAGCTGGCACTTTGACCACTGTAGGTTTTGATGGGACTATCACTGCTGGTTCTTCATGCGGAATAAGTCTACCATCTGTCGGATTAACAGTGTAAGTGGTAGTGACTGTTCTAGTACCTGGAGTACCAGCTGTTGTTACATTAGCTTCACCTTTAGCTCTTGTGGCGTCTTTTTCATAACGAACACTTGGCTCAAGTGGTGTAACGACAACTGTTGATTTAGCGCCATTTCGCTTGAACACTTCATCAAGTGTATTTTTAGTAATCTGTCCTGTATCAGGATCTTTGATACTAACAGTTGTTGACTTAATGACATCATCTCCGCGTTTACTATATACAGAAGTTTCTCCAACTTTTTCTACAGATTTGACTGTTGTAATTTTTTTATCTTGATAACCTGTCCCATCTAAGGAAATTCGTTTCCCTGACATGAACTCTGATCGTCTATTAATCATATCGGCTTCAAAATAAGAACGTGAACTATGACCTCCGCTTGTTCGTCCAACATTTATAACAACATCACTATCATTGCTGACGCCTTTTCTTATCGTCGAATCATTATCAACAATATAATGTGTCATTTTCCCAGACTTAGCTATTTTTTTACTATCTAGACCTTTCTGCCAAAATTCATTACTGGAAAAGAAATTGGTCACAACTTTTGGGGCATTAAAGGTTGTTCCTTTTTTTAATACATTATTATAAAAGTTTCTATAAGCCCGCTGTTCTTTAGAAGACATGACTCTGCTATCAGAATATGCCAACTGATAGGCTTCAACCATTGCCCGTTGTACTAAATATCCTCCTAAAGAGTGTCCTGTCAAATATAGATTGGTAATGCTCTTATCTTTAGCCAGTTCACGCATGATATTTTCTGCATCGATCCCTTGTTGAGGATTGCTTCCTGTTCCAAGTCTTATATCAGCTCCTATATCTTTGGCATCACTTGTTCCACGAAATGCTAATACTTGTGCAGTTCCATTTGGTAAATATAAGAAATCACTCTTAGTTTCATACAAGACAGCATCTAGTCCGCTAGAGGTATGGTAACTTTTCTTCCTTTCCCAATAAGGCCCCAATTCCTTATTCATCATCATATACTCATAACGTGGTCTACTATCACCATTCTTTTTATATAACTCTGACTCTGTTAAGGGTCTCTTATGATCCAGCACTCTATCAATATAATTATCATCACGGTAGGACAATTCCATGAACATAATCATATCGCGCTCACTGACATTCCATTTTAATTTTTCATCTGGCTTTTCTTTACTGTCAATAATACCATCACCATCAGTATCTTCTAACATAGGATGACTATTGTAGCCTACATACTTTTTCCCGCCTTTTTCATAAATATAAAGTTCATCTTTATCCTTCAAGTAATCATCATCTGTATAAGCTTCTGGACTTAACTTAGGGCCGTTTAGTAACAAACTGTCAAGCTTATTACCTTCTGAACCGATTACTCCTGCTTTGATTTTTTTAGCATCTTCCTCAGTCAATTCATATTTTTTTATCTCGGAAGGATTTGATGCTGCTCTCACCGCTGGAGTGCTTGATCTGTCTTCACCCGCCACAGAAGCCCTTGTGGTCAAGCTATTATTGCCCATCTCCCCAGATGTCTCAAGTTCTGTAGTTCTTGTAGATATTATTGGAGTATCTTTTGGGGCTGGACTGGAAATAGAAGCTCGATTCTCTGGTGAACTTTGAGACTCTTGTTTTTTCTCCACAGTAGGGATCGAATTCTCCCTTTCAGAATTAGCTCCTATCTCTGTTGCCAAATTATTTTCCGTAGAAGCCAGTACTCCCTGGGATGGTGTAAACAAGATAATTCCTATTAATACGGAAGCCACTCCAACTGAAAACTTTCGAATCGAAAAACGTTGACGTTTATTAAAAATGTCTTTCATTTTACCAACTTTCTTTCTCACTATTTTTTACAAAATAGAGGGTTCTAATATTTTTCTTTGACAGAATACTGAATCGTTTCTTGACTAAAATTTTAGAGCTTTTCCTCTACTTGATCATAAACGACCACATTAATTTCTAATCATAGAAAAATGGATCGATTAATATTACTAAAATATCAGTAAAATATAAAAAATGTAAATATTTTACTTTCAACACTGCCATTATACCATAAAAAATCATGACACTCATGTGTTTTAAAAAAGGTTTATCAAAAAGTCTTTATACTCAATGAAAATCAAAGAGCAAACTAGGAAACTAGCCGCAGGCTGCTCAAAACACTGTTTTGAGGTTGCAGATAGCGTTGACGTGGTTTGAAGAGATTTTCGAAGAGTATTAAAATCAAAAAACGCATAATATCAGGTATTGAATGAAAACCTTGATACTATGCGTTTTATCTTATACATTTCACTAAATTTGCGACTACTATTTGAATCTTTATCCAACTCTGTCAAATCTAGATTTTTTCTTCTTTGATATCAATCACAATCTCTTCTGATTGGTCAAGAGTTTCGGCTTTTTCTTGCCATTGCTCCTTGAGATTATTGAATTGATCTTTTGATGCTTCTGTTGCTTGACGGGCACATGATTTGGCTTGAGCAAGTACACTGTCCACAGTGATTTCACCTGACTCAACCTGTTCTTTGGTTTTAAGAACAAAATCTGTAGCCTGCTCCTTAACTTCTGTCAGTTTTTCACAGATCTGCTCTTTGGCATACTCAGGATCTTCTCTTAAATCATCCAGAAAATCTTGAGCCTGACTGCAAACTTGTTTGCCCTTGTCGCTTGTTAAAAACAAGGCAAGAGCTGCACCTGAAACGGTTCCTAAAAGGATTGAGGATAGTTTACCCATAAGGATTCTCCTTTTTTATTTTTTGAAAAATTTACTTGCAAGACGAAGAGCTGACAAACTTGCACCAGTCTTGAGTGTTTTTGAACCAGCTGATGAAGCTTTCTTGCTCAAGACACGCGCATGGTCATTGAGGTCTGAAACAGATAGAGATAAATCAGCAACAGCACTAAAGAGTGGATCAATCGTTGCCACCTTGACATTGATATCATCTGCCAAGACATTGACCTTAGCCAACAATTCATTGGTATGGTGCAAGGTTACATCCACATCTGAAGTCAAGGTTTTAATCGTCTTCTCTGTTTCATCTATAACACGACCAAGTTTTTGTACAGTGATAATCAGATAGAACAAAAAGACAATCAAAGCTAGGGCAACAAGAATATATGCAACTTCTAACATTTAGTTTTCCTCCTCTGCAACATAGTAAGGGGCCTTCTTTCGATTTTGATATAGAATGATAAAAATACCGAAACCGATAAGGACAACTGATAGCCATTGAGACACTCGAAGTCCAAAGAACATGAGGCTATCTGTTCGCATGCCTTCGATAACCATACGACCGAAACCATACCAAATCAAGTAGAAAGCAGTGATATGACCTCGTCTGAGGCTCTTCCATTTTCGTCTCAATATCAAAATTAAAGCAAATCCAAGCAGATTCCATAGAGACTCATAAAGGAAGGTCGGCTGACGGTAGCTCCCTTCAATATACATCTGGTCACGGATGAAGCTAGGCAAATAATCCAAATTATCCACCGCTGCACCGTAGGCTTCTTGGTTAAAGAAATTGCCCCAGCGACCTAAACTTTGGGCAATCATGACGCTAGGCGCCGCGATATCTAGAAAATCCCAAGTATTGATAAGTTTGCGATCAGCAAAGATATAGAGAACAAGAGCCCCTGTAATCAAACCACCGTAAATGGCCAAACCACCATTCCAAATGGCAAAAATCTCTCCTAAATTCTGACTATAGTAATCAAGACGGAAAATGACATAGTAGAGACGAGCTCCTAAAATAGCCAGAGGAAAGGCTACCAAGATAAAATCTAAAATATCGTCTGGTATGATCTTCTTTCTAGGCGCTTCTTTCATGGTCAAATAAACTGCAAGAATCAAACCTGTCACAATACACAAGGCATACCAACGAATGGCTAGAGGGCCAAGATGAATAGCAATTGGATCAAGCATCATGCACCTCGTTTTGAGCAATAAGATTTGTCAAGCGTTCTTCAAACAAACGCGTCGCATCAAAGCCCATTTCCTTAGCACGATAATTCATGGCAGCAGCCTCAATCACGACAGAGATATTTCGGCCTGTTTTCACTGGAATACGGATACGAGGAATGGCTACGCCAGAAATTTCTAATTCCTCAGCATTGTTTCCAAGACGATCAAAGGTCTTATGCGTATCATAGTTTTCCAAGTAAACAGCTAGCTGGACTTGTGAAGAATCCTTGACCGCACTCGCACCGTAGAGGCTCATAACATCGATAATCCCAACCCCACGAATTTCAATCAAGTGCTTCAAGATTTCAGCAGGTTCTCCCCAAAGAGTTATTTCATCCTTAGAATAAATATCTACCCGATCATCGGCTACCAAGCGGTGACCACGTTTGACAAGTTCCAGGCCTGTCTCACTCTTACCGATACCACTATCACCTTGAATCAAGACACCCATTCCATAGATATCCATCAAAACCCCATGAACACTGGTACGTTCTGCCAAACGAGAATCAAGGTAATTAGATAACTCTCCAGACAAACGACTGGTCGCCGTACGGCTGGTTAAAATGGCAATCTTACACTCTCTAGCTGCCTTTAACATTTCTTCTGGAACCACCAAACCACGAGCAACAATGACCGCAGGTGTCTCAGGTAGAAACATTTTTTTCAAAACTTCATAACGGCTGTTAGAAGGCATGCCAATCAGATATGACCACTCCTTCATCCCCAATAGTTGTATCCGTTCTGGAGTATAGTAATCAAAATAACCTGTCATTTCAAGACCAGGTCGCGTAATGTCCGCTGTATTGATTTCCTTTTCAAGCAATTCTGGTTCGCCATAGACAATGTCTAGTCTAAGCTTTTCTATCACTTCTTTTACTAAAACCGACATCATTTCCTCCTTCAAGTGAGTTCTTCTCTCTATTATATCAAATTGTAGGAGGATATTTCAGATTTTTGCAGGCTTTGGAGTATTTATTTATACTCAATGAAAATCAAAGAGCAAACTAGGAAACTAGCCGCAGGTTACTCAAAACACCGTTTTGAGGTTGTAGATGGAACTGACGTAGTCAGCTCAAAGCACTGCTTTGAGGTTGTAGATGAAACTGACGAAGTCAGTAACCATATCTACGGCAAGGCGACGTTGACGTGGTTTGAAGAGATTTTCGAAGAGTATTAAAAGAAAAAGGACTAGATTTCTCCAGCCTTTCATTTCTAATTAGAATTTTTTACGTTTACGAGCTGCTTCTGATTTACGTTTACGTTTTACAGAAGGTTTTTCATAGAATTCACGTTTGCGTGTTTCTTGAAGAGTACCAGCTTTAGTAACCGCACGTTTGAAACGACGAAGTGCGTCGTCAAGAGATTCATTCTTACGTACTACTGTTTTAGACATTTTTTTCACTCCCTTCAAGTTCAGTATCTATTATATTCTACACGTAAAAGGAATAATTGTCAAGAAAAAATACGGTTTAATTTTGATTTTTTCTGCCATTTATACAAGAGTTGAAACCACTCATTCCAAAGGGTTTCACTTTTTTATTTTTCTAACAAGCTGAGCGCTTCAGCATCTGCGATGATAGTCACATCCGGGTGATTCTGTAGGCTACTTGCTGGCAAACTCTCAGTCACTGGACCAGACACTGTTCCGGCAATAGCTTCTGCTTTTGATTCACCGTAAGCAAAGAGAAGGATAGACTTGGCATCCAAGATATTTTTAATCCCCATTGAAATGGCTTGGGTTGGGACATCTTCAATCTTGTCAAAGAAGCGCGCATTGGCTTCAATAGTAGACTGATCAAGTTCTACTAGATGCGTTTGACTGTCAAATGGAGTACCAGGTTCATTAAATCCGATATGTCCATTACGACCGATTCCCAAGATTTGGAGGTCAACTGGATGGTCAGCCAAAATTTGATTGTAGCGTTCAACTTCAGCTTCAGCATTGTCCTTAACCCCACGAGGCAGGAAACTTTCTTTAAATGGTTTTTGGTTAAACAAGTTTTCTTGCATGAAGTAACGATAAGACTGTGGATTGTCCCCATCAAGCCCTACATACTCATCAAGGTTGACACTGGTTAGATTTGAAAAATCAAGGTCACTCTCAACAATTTCCTTGTAAAATTCAAGTGGGCTACTTCCTGTCGCAAGTCCTAGGGTTTGAGCGCCGTTGGCCAATTTTTCCTTCAAAATCTCAAAAGCAACTTTTCCACCTTCGATTTGATTTTCAACTTTAATAACTTTCATCTTTTCATCCTCCGTTTTAATCTATATTCATTATATGGTATAGACCAATTTTTGTCAAGTGAAAACGATTTAATTTCTAAAAAAAGAGCGTCCAAACTTGAAACATGTTATAATGGATAGGATTAGAACTTAGAAAGAATGAACAGATATATGAATACAGCTGATTTTGATTTCCACTTGCCAGAGGAATTGATTGCCCAAACGCCCCTTAAAAAACGGGATGCCTCTAAACTCCTCATTGTCAATCGTGAGACGGGAGAAATGCAGGATAAACACTTCCACTCTATTATTGATATGCTGGAACCTGGTGATGCCCTTGTCATGAACGATACCCGTGTTCTCCCCGCCCGCCTCTATGGTCAAAAGGAAGAAACTGGAGGCCATGTGGAACTTCTCCTACTCAAAAATACTAGTGGTGATGAGTGGGAAGTTCTGGCTAAACCTGCCAAACGCCTCAAGGTCGGAACTCGTGTCAGCTTTGGTGATGGTCGCCTCAGCGCTGTCGTTACGGAAGAATTAACTCACGGAGGCCGTATAGTCCGCTTTGAGTACCAAGGAATTTTCCTAGAAGTTTTGGAAAGTCTGGGTGAAATGCCGCTGCCGCCTTATATCCATGAAAAACTGGATGACCGTGAACGTTATCAAACCGTCTACGCTAAAGAAAGTGGCTCTGCTGCAGCACCAACTGCTGGACTTCACTTCACCAAAGAACTACTGGCAGAAATCCAAGCCAAGGGTGTCCATCTGGTCTATCTAACTCTCCATGTCGGACTCGGAACCTTTAGACCCGTTTCTGTGGATAATCTGGACGAACACGAAATGCACTCAGAATTCTACCAGCTTTCTGAGGAAGCAGCTGCTACCCTTCGCTTTGTTAAGGAAAATGGTGGTCGCGTTATCGCTGTTGGAACCACTTCTATCCGCACTTTGGAGACTATTGGTTCCAAGTTTGATGGGCAAATCCAAGCAGATTCTGGCTGGACCAATATCTTTATCAAACCTGGCTACCAATGGAAGATTGTGGATGCCTTCTCAACCAACTTCCACCTGCCAAAATCAACTCTGGTCATGTTGGTTTCTGCCTTTGCAGGCCGTGAATTAGTCTTAGATGCCTACCACCATGCCATTCAAGAGCACTATCGCTTCTTTAGTTTTGGCGATGCCATGTTTATCTATTAATTTTCAAAATCAAAAAACGCATATTATCAGGCATTATCCTTTAGTGCTCTAAGCTTTTCTAATGATAGACAAGGTCGCAAAAAAGTCTGAAAAGCTCTCAGAATTGCCCTCTCAGCACCGAAAATACGTGAAATTTGCATAATTAAAATAAATTTCAGGGGGAGTTATACAAAAAAACGACGATTTAAATCGTCGTTTTACTTATATAAATATGCAATCTTTTTTTGAAAATACGTCTATTTATTTTTTATTGTTTTTTATTGTACTGCAGACCCAAGCGAATGAACATAGGTTGTAAAAAGCAAATGAAAAAACTGCGAGGATAATAGCTTCTGTGCCAAAATAACCCATTTCGAGACCGTTTTTCAACAACAACAAGCCTATAGTTTCGATAACGATCAAATATAAAAATATATAAAAAATTTTCGCCTTAAGCATATTGTTACCGCTTTCTTTTTATTTGGTTTTATTGTATAATAAAAGTTGAAAAAAATCAAAAATACAAAGGAGTTTCCGTTATGTCTAAGATGTCTAAATGCATGTGTTTGCTAGCTATGTCTGTTTTCTGTATGTCTAGCATTTCCCCGTCGCTTGCTGTTTTTGCTGATGATAGCTTATCGGCAAACTCTAAAGTTGTATCTGGTGAGACTCAGTTTAAGAATGGCTCATCAGTGCGGTTCGGAGATACGCAAGTAAATATTTTAAGCGATGAAGTTCTTGAGGTGGTCAATCCAGATGGAAGTGTAGACACTATTGAACAACGTGCTGATGGTGTCTATATCAATGGGTCATTTTATATGGCTTATCAAAAGAATGAAATCGACCTAAATATATCTTTTAGATCATACGATCCTAATGTTTGGAATTACGTCAACACAATACATGGGAATAAACAAGCTAACACATTCGCTAATTTCATGGCTGATGCTGGACTAAGTTTTATAATTAGTAAGATAGGTGCTGTATTGGGAGGTCCATGGGGTGCAATAATTGGTGGAGCATTTTGGGGTATACAAGCTTATGAGAGTTACTTGGAGTCACAAAGCCCATATCCATACTACATAACAAATACTTATATCCATGTTGCTCAAAGAAAATGGAAGTTTATCACTGGATACTATAGAAACTCAGATTATACTGGGTATGAAAAAACCGAAACAAGCTACGTGAATTTCTAAAATATAAGAGTCTGGGACAATAGTCTCTTGTCATCGAGTAGGGGATAATCTCTAGCCCCTCTCACACCACCGTACGTGCCGTTCGGCATACGGCGGTTCAACTAACTTTTAACGCATGTCGTTCAAGGTAATAATCCAAACACGAAACCAGTCCACGTTTNTNAAGGACTGGTTTTGATATAGCNCGTTTAAGTACCGACTTCTGAGCTACTAATTGATAGTGGTCACCCCAGCCAGATACCTTATCTGCTATCCATTTAGGAACTCCTAACTTAAGCAATCCCCATAATCGTCTAGATTTCTTCTTCCATTGCTTCCAGATAATCACTCGTAGGCGAGTACGCAAGCGCTCATCTATGCTGGTGACAATACTTTTCATATTTCCCAATGAGAAATAGTTTATCCATCCTCGAATAGANAAATTCAGTTGTTCAATACGTCTTGTTAAATCTACACTCCACTTCCTCTGTGTTAGTTTCTTCAATTTAANCTTAAATCTCCGAACACTATCTTGATGGGGGCGACTTTTCCAACCAGCTGATGATTTCCAGAACCCGAAACCTAAATATTTCAACTCTCTTGGTCTAGTAATCTTAGTCTTGGTTATGTTTACTTTCAAACCTAGCCGTTTCTCAATAAAACGACTGACTGAATACATCACACGCTTAGCGGCAGCCTCGCTTCCGACCGTAATCACGCAATCATCTGCGTAGCGCACA